>JAICQL010000189.1 GCA_025937895.1 Polyangiaceae bacterium
CACCCGCGCGCCGCTACAGTGATCGCCCACCTCGGTGTGGATGGAGTACGCAAAGTCGATCAGGGTGGCGCCGCGCGGGAACATGCGCACGTCGCCGCGCGGCGTGAACACGTAGACCTCGTCGGGGAAGAGGTCGATCTTCACGCTCTCCAGGAACTCGGCCGGATCCTTGAGATCCTTCTGGAACTGCGCCAGCTCGCGCAGCCAGCTGTATTTGGCGGCCTCACCGGGGGTCACCCCGCCCGACTGCGTCTGCTTGAAGTCCCAGTGCGCGGCCACGCCGTGCTCCGCCACCCGGTGCATCTCGTGGGTGCGGATCTGCACCTCGATGCGCTGCTGCCCGGGGCCGACCACCGTGGTGTGCAGGGACTGGTAGCGGTTGGGCTTGGGCAGCGCGATGTAGTCCTTGAAGCGGCCAGGGACTGGCGTCCACTTCGAGTGGATCACGCCCAGGGTCGCGTAACAGTCGGCGGCCGACTCGACGCAGATGCGGAAGCCGAGCAGATCATAGATCTGCTCGAAGGCACACTGGTGCTCCTTCATCCGCCGGTGGATGGAGGTGATGTGCTTGGCGCGCCCGGTGACGGTCGAGGCAAAGCCCATCTGGCTGAGCAGCCCGACCACGGTGCGGCTCACGCCCTCGACGTAGCGCTGGCGCTCCTTCGCGGTGCGGGCCAGCTTGTCCACGATCAGCTGGTACGACTTCGGCTCCAGGTACTTGAGCGAGAGATCCTCCAGCTCGCTCTTGAGGTTCTGCATGCCCAGCCGGTTGGCGAGCGGGGCGTAGATCTCCATCGTCTCGGTGGCGATGCGCTCCTGGCTCTCCAGCTTCATCGCGTCGAGCGAGCGCATGTTGTCCAGCCGATCACACAGCTTGACCAGCAGCACCCGCAGGTCCTTGGCCATGGCCACGACCATCTTGCGGAAGCTCTCTGCCTGCCGATCCTCGCGCGAGCTGAAGTCGATGTTGTTCAGCTTGGTCAGGCCATCGACGAGCCGCGCGATCTCCGGACCAAAATGGTTCGCGACGTCGCTCAGCGACGTGTCTGTGTCCTCGACCACGTCGTGCAACAGCCCGGCACAGACGCTGGCCGTATCCAGGTGCAGATCGGCGATGATGCCTGCCACCCCCACCGGATGAACGAAGTACGGCTCGCCGCTGCGGCGGCGTTGATTACGGTGAGCCCATTGTGCGTAGGTGTAAGCTCGCTCTATCAGGGCCGCATCCGCCTCGGGATGATACGCTCTGACGCGATCTACGAGGGACTCAACGCTCGGGACCATAGGGCCAGTTTTCGAACAATCTCATGAACAAGCTAACATCGGTGACGCCCTCCGCCAAGACGGGGTCGGTCCGGTCACTGGGCCCGAGCGCCACCCCTGAAGTGCCCCCGAACGAGACGGACGAGTCGGACGAGCAGCTTTCCGGCGTCGGCGTGTACGTCCATTTCCCCTGGTGCATCAAGAAATGCCCCTACTGTGACTTTCTGAGCGTGCCCAGCGCTCGGCAGGACATCCCTGCCGCACGCTACGCCGACGCGGTGCTGGCCGAGCTCGCGGCCCGCCGGGCAGAGCTGGGAGCGCAGCCCGTGCGCAGCATCTTCTTCGGCGGCGGCACCCCCTCGCTGTGGCGAGTGGCAGAGCTGCGGCGGGTGCTGGAGGGCATCATCAGCGCCTTCTGTCCCGACAGCCCTCCTCCGGAGATCACGGTGGAGTGCAACCCCGGCAGCCTGGGTTACGACACCGCTCGCAAGCTGCTCGATGCCGGGGTCAACCGCCTGAGCATCGGCGTGCAGGGGCTGGACGACGAGCGGCTGCGCTTCCTGGGCCGCTGGCACGACGCGGAAAAGGCGCTCGGCGCCGTGCGCGCCGCCGTGCAGTCGGGCATGCCGCGCGTCTCGGCGGACCTCATCTACGGCGTGGCCGGGCAGTCGCCGGAGTCAGCCGCGGCCGAGGCGAGCCAGCTGGCAGAGCTGGGGCTGAGCCACGTCAGCGCGTACGCCTTGACGATCGAGCCGCAGACCGCGTTCGGGGCGCTGGCGCGCAAGGGCCGCTTGCCGCAGGCGCCCGAGCAAGCCGTGGCGGATGCGTTCTTGGCCGTGGACGAGGCGCTCGCCCGCCAGGGCCTCGAGCACTACGAGATCAGCAACTTTGCCCGCCCCGGCCAGCGTGCGCAGCACAACATCGGCTACTGGCGCGGCCTGGACTACGTGGGCCTCGGCTGCGGCGCCTGGGGCACCGTCACGCGGGACGGGCAGCGCTTCCGCTACCGCAACCGGCCCCAGCCGGAAGGCTACATGGATCAGGCACTGGGCTTGGGGGGGCTCGGCTGCGACCCCGAACGGAGCTCGGCGGCGCTGCGCCAGCTCGAGCACGAGAGCGAGGCGCTCTCCGCCGACGTGCAACTCCAGGAGTGCCTGCTGCTTGGCCTGCGCCTGGCCGAAGGTGTGGATCTGGAGCGCGCCGCAGCGCGCATCGGGGCAGAGCCGTGGCCCCGAGCGCGGCGCCGCGCCGCCGAGCGCCTGATCGAGCGCGGGCGGCTGTTGCAGCATGGCACACGGCTGGTCATCCCCAAGCCCGCCTGGCTGTTCTCCGACGGCATCATCAGCGAGCTGTTGTGACGGCGTGGCTCAGCGCACGCGCGAGAGCACCCCGGCGTCATTGCGCACCAGCCCGCGCAAGGTCAGCAGCAACAGCGAGTGGCTCACCTCCCCCACGCTGAACGACAGCGCCTGCGCGATCTCTGCCGGGTAACACACCCCGGCGTCGATGGCCTCCAGGATGGCCTGCTCGATGCCGCTGGCCGTGGCCCACGCCTCCGCCAGCTTGCGACGCTGCGCCGTCGCTCGCTCGGCTTGCGCCGCAGCCACGGGCAACGGCGGGGCCGGCGGCGAGATGCCATGCAGCCCCCGCTGCTCGAGCACGCGCAACACCGGCGCGACGGAGGCCGCTGGCAGCGCACCGCGCTCCAGCTCCAGGAGCCCGCCGAGCCCGTTCGGGTTCCAGGGCGCGGACGGCACCACGAAGCAGGGCCGGCCCAGACTGCGCGCCCAGCGGGCCGCGTTCATGGCGCCGCTGCGCACCGGCATCTCCACGATCACGAGCGCATGCGAGAGCGCGACCAGCACCGCGTTGCGCCCGAAGAACTGATGTTGTCTGGCCACCACCCCGGTCGCAAACGGGGATAGATACGCGCCGCCTTTGGCTACCACCTCGGCGAACAGCGCGGCGTGACGCTTGGGGAACGGTCGGTCGAAGCTGCTGGGCGCAACCACCAGCGTCTTGCCACCCCCGTCCAGCGCGCCGCGATGCGCAGCAGCGTCGATGCCCACGGCGCCGCCAGACGCCACGGCCACCCCGTGGCTGGCCAGATCGCGGGCAAATTGCCGGGCGAACGCCTCAGCCTCGGGGGTTGCATGGCGGGTGCCCACCACCGCGACGCAAGGGCCGCGGGGCAGCTCGCCATGGACAAAGAGTCGGACCGGGGGCTCGGGCAGCTCCGCCAGTACCGGCGGCAGGGCCGCTCCCTCGAGCACCCGGGGAAGGCGTGCGTCCATCCCGAGACCATCGGCAGGACGGGGGACGGGTTGCGCTTCGCCCCACCGAGGCGCGGGACCGCGTGCCCAAACCACCAGCCCACGTGAAAAACGGCACGCCAGCGGCGACATGCTTTTTTCGAATTCCCCCCCACGTGTGCTAACCATGAGCCGATGCTTGCGGTGGTAGCCACGCATGGGCACTGCTTCGATGGCCTCTGTAGCGCCGTCGTGTTCACGCGTCTGCTGCGCGCGCTGCGCGGTCCGGAGCTCGAGCTGCGCTATCATGCCTGCGGCTACGCGCCCCGCCAGCGCGACGTGGCGGAGCTCCTGACCGGAGACCTCAACGCCATTCTGGACTACCGCTTCAGCCCCAGCGAGCGGCTGGACTGGTACTTCGATCATCACCGCACCGCCTTCGCCACGCCGGAGGCGCGCGCCTTCTTCGACGCGCGCACCAGCAGCCACGCCTTTCACTACGACGCCAGCTACAGCTCCTGCACCAAGCTGGTGCGCGACCTCGCCGAGCAGCGCTACGGGGTCAGCATGCCGGAGCTGGAGCCGCTCACTCGCTGGGCCGACAAGATCGACTCGGCCGCCTTCGAGAGCGCGGCGGCCGCGCTCGATCACTCACACCCCGTCATGCAGCTGGCCGGGGTGGTGGAGCACCACGGCGACAGCGAGTGGCTGTCGCGCTTCGTGCCGCGGCTGCTGGACACCCCGATCGAGCAGGTGGCGGCGCGCTCGGAGGTGCGCTCGCTGTACGCCAAGATCCGCCGGCGCAAGGCCGCCTTCGCGCGCAGCGTGCGGAAGAACGCGCGCACCCTGGAGCGGGTGGTGCTGGTCGATCTCAGCGGCTCCGAGGTGGAGACGTACGGCAAGTTCGTCACGTACGCGCTGTATCCGGACGCCATGTATTCGGTGATCCTGGGCCGGCTGGAGAACGGGGCGCGCATCAACGTGGGCTACAATCCCTGGAGCCAGCGCAGCCTGGATCGGGACTTGAGCTCGATCTGCGGCCGCTACGGCGGCGGCGGGCACCCCTTCGTGGGGGGCATCTCCTTTCCGGCGGAAGACGTGCAGCGCGCCCGCCACGTGGCGCGCGAGATCGCGCTGGAGCTGGACGGCTGAGCCAATGCCCCCTCCGCTCCGTGGCCGCTGGGTAGCTTCGCGCAGGCGGCCCCTGCTGCTCGGTCATCGCGGGGCACGCCACGCCGCTCCGGAAAATACCTTCGCCGCCTTCAACCTGGCGCTGGAAGAGGGTGCTGACGGGGTGGAGCTGGACGTGCGCCTGAACGCCAGCGGTGACGTGATCGTGTGTCACGATCTCACCCTGGAGCGCATCACCGAGGGTCGCGACCGCCGCGCCCTGCACGAGCTCACCACCCGCCAGTGTGACGCCGTGCGCCTCGCCAGCGACGAGCGCCTGCCGCACCTGGTCGACGTGCTCGACTGGGCCGAGCGCCACGGCGCCTGCGTGAACGTGGAGATCAAGGCCGACGGGCAGCGGCGCCGCAAGCTGGTGCGCGCCGTGGCCCGGCTAACAGAGGCGCGCGCCGAGCTCGAGAACCTGCTCGTCTCCTGCTTCAACCCGGTAGTGGTGCAGCTACACGGGCTGCTCGCGCCCAGCATTCCCACCGCGTGGCTGGTGGACTCGCCCCTGCTCTGCCGCGTGCCCCTGCTGCCCCACGCCGGCAGCGCCGCCATCCACCCACGTGAGGCGCTGATCACCGCCGAGAACCTCGCGCTCTGGAAGCGCCGCGGCTTTCGCGTGCACACCTGGACCGTGAACGACGTGGAGCGCGCCATCGAGCTCGCCCGCCTCGGCGTCGACTGCATCATTTCCGACAACCCCGGCATCATCAAACGAGCCCTCGCCGGCGGCACCCCGTCCCTCCACCCCCTACCCGACCGAGCCACCTCCGCCTGACGAGCTCACGTTCACGTCAACGTCGATGTGAACGTCAAAGGAGTAGGCAGTGCTTACTGGGGGCCGCAGGCGGACGTGCGCACTCGCAGGCCGGGGGTGGGGGCTTGCTGGAATAGCCCGGGCACGAGCGGGGGGTTGTGCTGCACCTCCGCCTGCAGGAACACGATGTCGCGACCGGAACCGGGGACCTGAAAGCGAATGCGTCGCGGCACTTCCGCCTGACAGGAGGGCCCGCTGGGCGGCACGTCGGGCTCGATGCCGTCCGGATCTTTGCGCGGCGGCGCCAGCTGCGCCGCTCGATGATCCTCCAGGGTGGCCTCGTACAGGAGCAGGCCCTGCTGCGAAACCTTCACCTCGATCACGCGCAGGCGCTGCTCTTGCCAGGGCCGCTGCCAGTCCTCATCCCGCGGCACCAGACGGATCTCCTCCGAGGCCTGCACCTCGCTCTGGATCTGCAGGCGATAGCTCCCGTCGTCCCAGCTCAGGGTGGCCTGCTCGGGCTGGTGCACCAGGATCGGCGCCAGCCCCGTCATCAGCTCGCCCAGCGCCGCCGGCGGAATCGGCACCCGCAGTGCGCGCTCCACATTGCACTCGTCGGCGGGCCCGGTGACAAACTGCTTCTCGCGCAGATCGGCGAAGGCAAAGGTGCGGCCGTCCGACGTCAACGTGGAGAGCACCCCGCCCATCGGGCTCATCACGTCGAAGCGCAAGCTGGTCGGGCGTGACACCACGTACAGGCTCTTGGCGCGCACCCGACCCTCATCGCCCAGGTAGTCGAAGCTGCCCTCCCCCACCAGGCCGCGGCTGCAGGCGTGCACCTCGCGCATGCGCGTGATGGCGCTGCGCGCGTCCGGAAAGCGCGATGGCGGGGCGGCGCGCTGACACGCCGCCCCGAGCACCACCAGCAACCCGAGCCAGCGCAGGGCGCGCCGCTCCGAGCGCCAGCGCGAGCTCGGTTTCATGCTCGTGCAATCCGTCTGGGCACCCTGCACCGGGCGCCCTTCAGCCGGCAGACAGCGAGTCCATGAGCTCGATGTCGACCATCGGCACACGCAGCTCGGTGAAGGCCACTCCCACCCCGTGCTGTGCGCACAGCCGAGCGATCGTCGCACCATCCAGCAAGGAGACGGGCGCGGCGTTGGGCACGGCCGCCTCTTCGCGCGCGCCGCTCAGCACCTGACCGGTGGTGGCCAGCAAGCCCGCCTGCGCACCGGCGTAGTGGTGCAGCGACCCGCGCAGATCGATCACGCGCTCGCGACCGATGTCGCGGCCGTCGCGGCGCAGGATGATGGCCGTGGCCCGATCGCCGCTGGGCGAGCGAGCGATGGCCGAGAAGTGCAGCTCCTGGTTGTGGGCACCCTGGCGGCGCACCTGCTGCACCTCTTCAAAGCCCAGCTGGTTGAGCAGCAAGCTGAACAGATCGCTGAGCGCTCGCGGCGGCAGGCTCTGCAGGCGCTCGCCCAGGCTGCGCTGGAACGCCTCTCGGTGACGGGTGGCAGCGGCCAGCAGCTCCTTCTCGGCGCGCAGCACCTCGGGATCCAGGCCCCAGTCCGTCGAGCTCACCCCGCGACCGTGCAGGGCAAAGCGCGGACGCCGTCGCTCGCTGCGCGCGCGCACCACCTCCGAGCGCACGGCGTCGGCCAGCGCATCCTGCAAGGTCTGGATCTCGACCTTGGCTCGCACCCGGCGCACGCCCTGCTCGGCCAGCTGCCGGAGCGGGATGGCGCCGCCACGCGAGCGCGGCGGCAGCAGCTGCTCGAGCAGGCCGAGCAGCGCGGGCACGCTCAGCTCCTCCAGGCCCTTGCCGTCGGCGCGAACATTGTCCGCACGAAGATTGTCCGCTCGAAGATTGTCCGCACGAAGATTGTCCGCTCGAAGATTGTCCGCCCGGGCATTGTCGGCCCGGAAATTCTCCGGGCGGAGACTGTCGACACGGGCGCCTTCGCCACGCAGGTTGTCGGCACGAACGCTGTCGGCGCCGCGGCCCTCGCCCGACCGCTCGAAGCGCTCCCCCGAGCGGCCCTCGCCGCGCTCGCGCGCCTCGCCCCGGCCTTCGCGCTCCCGGCCTTCGCGCTCGCGGCCCTCACGCTCGCGGCCCTCACGCTCGCCACGCCCCGAGTCCCGCGCCTCGGCCGGGCGGCGGCCGGCATCGTTGCTGGCCAGCGCAGCCGCGCCCTCTTCGTCGCTCACCTCGGTCAGCAGCGGCGCGTCCGAGACGGTATACGAGGGCAGCCCCGTATCCTCATCGCCTCCCGAGCGCCCGCCACGGCGGCGGCGGCGGCGGCGGCGCTTGCCCCCGCCTGCGTCGGACGGGGCGCGCTCGGCGGAGTCCACCTCCAGATCGCCGCCCAGGATCGGCTCGTCGTCGTCCTCCTCCGGCACGAACAGCTCGGTGGCGGCCGCCGCCAGCTGTGCGCGCGCGCGCTCGTCGTCGCCGATGTCCTCGTCCTCCTCGCCATCGATCGCCAGGTCGGGATAGCCGCTCGGCTCGAGCTCGCTCTCCTCCGCGTCCGGCGTCAGTGAGGCCTGCACCGGCTCCGCCGCGCCCGTGCTCTCGCGGGTGACGTCCAGCTTCGCCAGACGCTCGAGGGCCGGCGTGCGATCCGCAAGACCCGAGTCGATGACCGCCTGATCCCAGTCGCGCAGCGCAAAAACGCCTGGCTTTACCCGCACCAGGGGGTTGTCCTTCGGGTCTTTCTTGACCACCGCCGCCAGCCTCGCCCCCATCGTCACCTCCGGGCTCTTGCCTACGTGGCTGAGCAGATCCCGCTCGATGGCGACGTCGGTAATCTCCTTGTAGTGCAAGGGTTTCCCCACCAGGCGCAGCACGTGCGCCGCAGCTTCTGTAAAGGTCATTGGCTCCTGATTGCTCTGCTTCTCTCGATGCGGCCGCTCGTGCGTTGCAGCATCTGCTCCGGGCCCGAGCCCCGCCATCAGGCGAGGGCCCTACCCCGTTGTTTGTTATCGATGTTTCCTCACCGGGCGGACGGCCACCCCCCGGGGCGCAACAGCGTCCAAAACCGAGGCGGTAGGCACGACCCCTGATGAGGGCCCGGGGGTCCCGAATGGACCTCCCCACGAGACTTGCGCCGGCTTCATACCATGGGCGGCCCCCAGCCCGCTCATCTTCGAACGTCTTGATGAAGCATTTCCGGTCGACCAGTCGATGGTTCTTTCCCATCCGGATTCCGCTCGGCTAAGACTCGCGCCATGAGCTCGAGCCTGGAGCCGCAGCGCTCCGTGCCGCTCGCCGCCTGCACCAGTCTGCAGCTCGGTGGCCCTGCGCAGCACTTCGCCGAGGTGCAGTCCGCGGAGTCGCTGTGCGTGCTGCTCGACTGGGCCCAGCGCAGGGGCCTGCCGGTGACCCTGCTGGGCGGCGGCAGCAACGTGGTGATCGCGGATGCGGGCCTGCCCGGTCTGGTGCTGCGCATGGCGCTGCGCGAAGAGACCTGCCACGTCGAGGGCGAGCACGTGCACGTGACCGCCGGCGCGGGCGTGCCCTGGGACGAGCTGGTGGCGCGCACGGTGGCCCGCGGCTGGGCGGGCCTCGAGTGCCTGAGCGGCATCCCGGGCTCCACTGGCGCCACGCCCATCCAGAACGTGGGCGCGTACGGGCAAGAGGTGGCCGACACGCTCGCCGCCGTCCAGGTGTACGATCGTCACGACGGCAGCGTGCGCCAGCTCGCGCGCGCCGAGTGTGAGCTGAGCTATCGCAGCAGCCGCTTCAAGACGCGCGACCTCGGGCGCTTCATCGTGCTCGCGGCCAGCTTCACGCTGCGCGCCGGCGGCGCTCCGCACCTCGGCTATGCCGACGTCGCCCGGCGCTTCAGCGCCGGTGCTCAGCCCAGCCTGCCAGCTGTGCGCGAGGCGGTGCTGGCCACCCGCCGCGAGAAGAGCATGTTGCTCGATCCCGAGGATGAAAATGGCCGCAGCTGCGGCAGCTTCTTCCTCAACCCGGTGCTCGGCGCAGCGCAGCTGGACCAGCTGCGCGCGCGGGCGCAGTCACCGCCCACGTACCCGCAAGCAGACGGCCGCCACAAGCTGCCCGCTGCCTGGTTGATCGAGCGCGCCGGCTTTCACAAGGGCCAGCGCTGGGGCGCGGTCGGCATCTCCACCCGCCACAGCCTGGCGCTCGTGGCTCACCCCGGCGCGACCAGCCGGCAGCTGCTCGAGGCGGCGCACCGGGTGCGCGACGGAGTGGCCGCCGCCCTGGGCGTGCTGCTCGAGCCAGAGCCGGTGTTTCTCGGGTTTGGCTCGGCGCAGCACGGCCTTCCCAGTCTCTAGGAAGGCCCACTGCGCGACCCGCGCTTCACGGCACTGCGCGACCCGCGCTTCACGGCACTGCGCGACCCGCGCTTCAGGAAACTGCGCGGAACGCGCTTCAGGAAACTGCGCGACCCGCGCTTCAGGAAACTGCGCGACCCGCGCCTCATGCAGCTGCGGCGGCCACTTGCTCGTAGATGGCGGCCACTGCGTCATCCAGCTTCGCCACGTCGGTGCCGCCGGCTTGCGCCAGATCCGGTCGCCCGCCGCCGCTGCCGCCCACCACCTGCGCGATGCTGCGGATCAGCTCCCCCGCCTTGTAGCGGCCGGTCAGCGATTTGGCGACCGTCAGCACCAGCTGCACCTTGCCCTCGTGCTCGGAGGCCACCAGGACCACGCTGTCGCCCAGCTTGTCGCGCAGCTGCTCGGCGTATTCGCGCAGCGCCGAGCGGTCGGTGATCTCCGTGCGCACGCCCAGCACGCGCACTCCGCCCACCTCGCGCGCGCTGGCGAGCACGTTGTCCGCGCCGCCGCTGCCGCCCTTCATCCAGCGCCGCTGCGCCTCCTCCAGCTGCTTCTCCAGCGCCTTTTGCTGCGCCACCAGGCGCTCCACCTTCTCCACCAGATCGCTGCTGCCGGCCTTCGCCGCGCGGCTGGCGCGCGCCAGGGTGTCCTCCACCTCGCGCACGTACGCCAGCGCCCCCAGGCCCGTCGTGGCCACGATGCGGCGAATGCCGGCGGCCACGCCCTGCTCGGACACGATCTTGAACATACCGAGCTCGCCAGTGGCGCGCGCGTGCGTGCCGCCGCACAGCTCCGTCGAGTCGCCCATGGTCAACATGCGCACGCTCGAGCCGTACTTCTCCTCGAAGATCATCATCGCGCCGCGCGCTCGCGCCTCATCCAGCCCCAGCACCTGGGTGCGGATGGCGTGATTGACCACGATGGCGCGGTTCACCGTCTCCTCGATCTGCGCCAGCTGGCTCGGGCTGAGCGGCGTGCCGGCGGTGAAGTCGAAGCGCAGCCGCTCCGGCCCCACCAGCGAGCCCTTCTGCTGCGCCCCCGGACCCACCACCTTGCGCAGGGCCCAGTGCAACAGGTGCGTGGCCGAGTGGTTGCGGCGGATGGCGTCACGCCGCTCCACGTCCACCGCCAGCTGCACCGGGGTCGGCCCCAGCTCTAGCCGCCCGCTCTTCACGTAGCCGCGGTGCACGGTCAAGCCATCGAGCGGCTTCTGCGTATCCTCCACCACGAACTCTGCATCTCCGGCGCGCAGCACGCCGGTATCGCCGATCTGGCCACCGGACTCGCCGTAGAAGGGCGTGCTCTGGGTCACCACCTCACCGCGCGCGCCTTGCTCCAGGCTCTGCACCAGCGCCCCTTCACCGATCAGCGCCACGATGGGCGAGCTGTCCTCCACCTTGTCGTAGCCGGTGAAGGTCACCTTGCCGCCCGGCACCTTCTCCAGCGCGGCGCGGTACACGCCCTCCACGGCTGCCTCGGCGCCGCGGAACTCGGAGCGCTTGCGCGCCTGCTCCAGCGCTGCCTCGTAGCCAGCCACGTCCACGCTGTAGCCGCGCTCCGCGCAGATCACCTGGGTCAGGTCGAGCGGGAAGCCGTACGTATCGTACAGGCGGAAGGCGTCGTCGCCCGCGAGCTCCTGGCTGCCCTTCTCCCCCAGCGCCGTGAACGACTGCTCCAGCAGCCCCAGCCCGCGCTCGATGGTCTCGCGGAAGCGCACCTCCTCCTGCTCCGCGATGCTGCGGATCAGCTCCTTGCGCTCCTCCAGCTCCACGTAGTGGCCACCGAGCAGGCTCACCACCTCCAGCGCCACGTCGTACAGGAACGGCCGCTCGATACCCAGCCGGTGGCCGTGGCGGATGGCCCGGCGCATCACCCGGCGCAGCACGTACGCGCGCCCCGCGCGATCCGGCAACACGCCATCGGCGATCAGAAACGCCGTGGCACGCGCGTGGTCCGCAATCACGCGCATGCTCACGTCATCCGGAGACATGCTGCCGCCATACGGCTTGTTCGCGAGCACCGACACGCGGTCCACGAGCGGCCGCAGCAGATCCGTGTCGTAGTTGCTGCCCTTCTCCTGCTGGATGGTGGTCACCCGCTCCAGGCCCATGCCGGTGTCCACGCTGGGCGCCGGCAGCGGCTCGAGCTTGCCGTCGGCGCTGCGCTCGAACTGCATGAACACCAGGTTCCAGATCTCTACCCAGCCGCTGCCATCGGGGCCCTGCTCCTGACCGAAGCGGCTGATGATAGGGTTGTCGCCGATGAAGTAGAAGATCTCGCTCGATGGCCCGCACGGGCCCGTGTCGCCCATGCGCCAGAAGTTGTCGTCCGCGCCGCAGGCGATGATGCGCTCCTCCGGCAGGCCGCTGATCCTGCGCCAGAGGTCGCGTGCCTGCGAGTCCTCCGGCAAGCCTGCCTCGCCGCGCAGGTACGTGGTGGCCAGGCGCTCCGGCGGCAAGCCGAGCACCTTGGTCACGAAGTCCCAGCCGTAGCTGATGGCGGCCTCCTTGAAGTAGTCGCCAAAGCTGAAGTTGCCGAGCATCTCGAAGAACGTCTGGTGGCGCGGTGAGGGCCCGACGTTCTCCAGGTCGTTGTGCTTGCCGCTGACGCGCATGCACTTCTGGCTGCTGGTAGCGCGGCGATAGGGGCGCTGCTCGCGGCCCGTGAAGCAGTCCTTGAACTGCACCATGCCCGAGTTGGCGAAGTACAGCGTAGGATCATTGGGCGGGACGAGCGGGCCGCTGCGCACGACCTCGTGGCCGTGGGAGCGAAAGAACTCCAGGAACGCGCTGCGGATGTCGGCGGAGCGGACGGGACGATCAACCATGGGGCGCCTCCTCTAGCACACTGCCGCCGGCCCCGGATCCCTGCGGGATCGATCATTTGGCCCATTTGCCGGAAAGCGCTAGGGCTGAACGCCCGATGGCAAACCCTCGGCGGCTACCGGTGCCTCTGCGGCGGGCCGGGCTCGGCGCGGCCCTGCTGAAGGCTGCCGTGATGAAGGCAGCTCTGCTGGAGGCGGCTCTGCGGGAGGCGGCCCTGCTGAAGGCGGCTCTGCTGAAGGCGGCCCTGCTGTACGCAGCCGGGCTGTGTGCGGGGTGCAGCGGCCCGCCCGGGGCTGGCCGCCGGCTGGGCGACGATCTCGGCGGCTTTCAGGTGAGCGCCAGCGAGGCGCTCAATGGCTGCGGAGCCGGCGCGCTCGGCTCCAGCCCGAGCTTCGAGTTCGAAATCGACCTGGCGCGCGAGCAGAGCGAGCTCTTCTGGGGACGCGAGGGCAGCGCGCGGCTCGACCCAGCGCTGCGCTTCGAGCTGAACGCGCGCATCAACGTCCAGCTCTCGCCGTCGCGCGCGAGCCAGCCGGGCTGCAGCATCGAGCGCGCGGATCGCATCCGTGGCGCGCTGCAGGCCGACGCGAGCGGCGAGATCGTGGGCTTCACGGCGCTGCTCGAGCACGGCTTCGAGGTCGCCGCGGGCGAGCAGTGCAGCCTCGACGATCGCCTCGCCGCCGGCCTGCCGCAGCTGCCCTGCACGATCGCATACGACTTGATCGGCGAGCGCTGGCGCGCTCCCGAGCCTGTACCTTGAAGCGCGTCTGCCGGGGGCTGCGCCCGCGCGCGGCTGCCTGGAGCACCCGTGCCTAGAGCCCAGCCCGCCCGATCGCAAGCGCCCCCGAGGGGGAAGCTGGGCTGCAAGGTGCCGGGTATACGAGCTATTTTTCGCGGCCACTCGCGAACCACGATGCGCAGCGGCTCGATCCATGTCAGAGTATCAGCATCGTGCAAGTTGGAGCCCACTCCCGAATTCATTCGGCGGGGGAGCACCCCGGCGCTTGCACCCGTCGCTGGGTCCGCACTAGTCCCACGGGCTTTCGTCCCAAAGACAGTCGGCCCACTTTAGAGAAACGCCGCGCCCGCGCGTCATCGTTCTGGCGACACGCGAGCTACGGTGTCGTGCCCGACCGCATCTCTCGCAAGTTCTCCTGGAAAATCCTGGAGATTCGCAGATGGAGCCGGCGGTCGGCTCAAGGTCCGGGCGAGCTTCGCCCAGACGGTCTCGGCACGCGTTGTCGCGGTGGTCCGGTTGATCCGGAGGAGGTGGTTGAAACGATGCATAAAACTTGTTCCCTCAACTCGGAGGTGATCCGAGCGTAGGGTCTCCGCCATCTCTCGGGCGCGGTCTCCGGGTTCCTTTCTCGAAGCTTCTTCGTGAAAGCGCAGCTCGGGCGAGCTGGCCCTCGAGGTACGGACTCACCACTACCGCCAGGCGCTGGTGCGTGGCCTCATGGCGCGCAGCGGCCCCATGCCTCGCGAGCTCACCCCGGGCGGCACCCTGACGGGTTGCCCCTGCTTCCCAGGCTCGGCTGACCACAACCAGCCGGGCGGCGTGTGACGCTTGGCTCGGTGCTTCTTCGGAAGGCCTCCCATTCCGGGCCGGGTGACGATTGTTGTCGTCCCCGGCCCGTTTCTATTTCGGCTGCCGCCAGCGTCGCCTGGGCCGCGCGAGCTTCGATTCGGCTGCGCTCTCCGCCGGGGCCCGCCGCATCGCCGAGCTGCCAGGCTAGCGGTGGCACGGGCACGCGCCGCGCGACGCATTTTGAGCGCTCGCCCTGAAGCAGTGACGAAATACCGTCGCTTCGATGGGGCCGGAGTATTAGCCTCCGCGCCGAATCCCATGAGCTCACTGTCGAACGGCTTCAGCGCTCTCGGCCTCAACCTCGGCTCGCTCGGCACGGCAGCTCCGCTGGAGCTGTTGAACCGGGTGCTGTTCGGTCACTGGCCAGGCAAGCTCTTCCAGACCGACAACTTCAACCAGGCCACGCTCTTCCTGTCGATCGGGCTGGCGCTGGTGACCGCCGGGCTGCTGCTGCTGGAGCAGCGGGCCAAGCGCCTGGGCGTGCGCGTCTCGGAGAAGATGGCTCGCCGCATCGGCATCGGGCTCACGGTGGTGAGCTTCCTCCTGTACTTCGACTTCTTCAATCCGAACACGCGCTACCCCGCCTACTATCACCGGCACGAGCTCTATCACTACTATCTCGGCTCCAAGTATTTCGGTGAGGTCGGCTACGACCGGCTGTACACGTGCACGGCCATCGCCGAGGTGGAGCTGGGGCGCGGCGCCAACATTCGCAGGCGGCAGATCCGCGATCTCAGCGCAAAGAACCTGATCATCCCCACGACCTCGTCGTACATCTTCGACGATCCGGGCCAGTGCAAGAATCACTTCAGCGAGCAGCGCTGGGATGATTTCAAGAAAGACATCGCCTGGTTCGAGCAGTCTTCACGCGGCGATTACTGGGAAAAGATGCAGCAAGACCACGGCTACAATCCGCCGCCGGTCTGGACGATGACGGGCCGCTTCTTCGCCAACCTGGCGCCGGCGGGCGACGGCTTCTTCAAGCTGCTGGCGTCGCTCGACATCCTGCTGCAGCTGGGCGCGGTGCTGCTGTTCAACTGGGCATTTGGCTGGCGCGTGATGACCCTGGCTGCGGTCTGGTGGGGCTGCAACGCGCCGGCCAACTTCTACTGGACCGGTGGCGCCTTCCTCCGCCAGGACTGGATCTTCCTGCTGGTTGCCGCGCTGTGCCTCGCGCGCAAGCGCTACTTCATGCTGTCGGGTGCGGCGCTGATCTGGGCGTCTCTGCTGCGCGTCTTCCCGGTGGTGCTGTTCGGCGGGGTGGGGCTGATCATGCTCTTCACCCTGCTGCGCACGAAGCGCTTTCACCGCGATCAGCTGCGCTTCGTGGCAGGCGCCGCGCTGGCGGGCGCCGTGCTCGTGCCGCTGAGCATCGCCGCCACCAGCCCGCGCGCGTACCAGGACTTTGCCGGGCACATCGCGCTGCACAAAGACACGGCGCTCACCAACCACATGGGGCTCGAGACCATGCTGGTGCACACCTGGGACGGGCGCATGGTGTTCATGCGCGATGATCGCCTGGATGATCCGTTCGAGGCGTGGAAAGCCGGGCGGTCGGAGCGCAAGCGCGAGCTTCGCCCCGTCTTCATCGCCATCAACCTGGGGCTGCTGGGATGGGTGGCGTGGGCGCTGCACCGAACGCGCCTGCTCTGGGTGGGGATGGCGCTGATGGTGCCCCTCATCCCCTGCCTGACGAATCTCACCTGCTACTACTACTCCATCTTCCTGGGAGTGGCTGTTTTGTACCGGGTGCGGCCGGAGCTGGGGCCCGCGTACGTGGCGGTGGCCGGGGCCAGTCAGGTGCTGCTCAATCGCTTCTACTGGATCGACGACAAGTACACGGCCGAGAGCTATCTGTTCTTCGCCTTCGGCATATGCGTGCTGTATGCCTACAGCCGGCGCTTCAGCCTGGCGCAGTTGCTC
>JAICQL010000202.1 GCA_025937895.1 Polyangiaceae bacterium
CGGTCATATGCGGATCAACTCCCTTACGTCGGCGAGGATTTGGGGCGCCTCTTTTGCGCTTTCTTCCAGTTCTTTTTCCCAAAGCTGCTTGGACCAAATCTCGATTATCTTGCCCATGCCCGCGAACACGACGTCCTTCTCGACGCGCATCCGCTCGCGAAACTCGGGCGGTAAGCGGACCCGCCCCACCTTGTCGAGCTCGCCTTCTTGCGCGACCGACACATAGAGGCGGCGGAAGCGCACGATGCGCTGATCGTGCGTGGGCAACTCGGAGACCTTCCGCTCGTACTCTTCCCAGGCCCGGAAGGGATAGAGGTGCAAGCAAGGCGAGCCGGGATCGGGCGTGAGCACGAAGCGGCTGTCCCCGTTCGCGACCAGCACGTCCCGAAAGCGCGAGGGCAGGCTGACCCTGCCCTTGTCATCGACGCTGTGGGTGAACTGGCCGCGAAACACGTCATTGCCCTGATTTGGGAAAGCTCGACACTACTTTCCATAGTGATCCACTTTCTCCCACTCGTGCCCGGAGGATACGGGTCGGTACAAAACCTGTCAACCAACGTCACTGAGCACAAAACCATTGCTCCGACGCGCACTTACACGCCGCGACATGCACTCCATGGCGGGTCGTGCAGCTCGCCACAGTGCCCCGGCGACCGCGAAGGTTTCCCACCGGCTCCCACGCCGGGGTCTAGCTCCGCCTCGAGCGGCGCCTCCGAGGGGTGCCGCCGGGCGCCGCCTCGGGTGCTCTGCCCCGTGCAGCAGCGCGAGCGGAGCTCACCCGCTCGCGGCCACCATCACGGCCTCAGCTGCGCGCGGAGGGCGGTGCGGCTGGGGGCGCGGCAGGCGGTGGCACAGGCGCGGATGAGGGCGCGGATGAGGGCGCAGCGGATGAGGGCGCAGCAGACGGCAGCTGGCGCGGCAGCACGTTCGCAGCCACCCAGGACACGATCTCATCCAGTGGAGTGCCCGGAAAAAAGACCTTGGCCACCCCCTGAGCGTGCAGCGTCGCGACGTCTTCCTCCGGGATGATGCCACCGCCGAAGACCTTCACATCACCTGCTCCGCAAGCCGCGAGCTCGTGCACCACCGCGGGAAACAACGTCAGGTGCGCGCCGCTCATGATCGAGAGCCCCACCGCGTCCACGTCCTCCTGCAAAGCTGCCCGGGCGATCATCGCGGGCGTCTGATGCAGGCCCGTGTAGATCACCTCGAAGCCAGCGTCGCGCAGCGCGCGCGCCACCACCTTGGCGCCGCGGTCGTGGCCGTCCAGGCCCGGCTTTGCCACCAGGATGCGTACGCGCTGTGCCTTCGCCGTCGTCACGCTCCTCCTATAGCGCGCCAGGCGGCGAAAGCCACCAGCGCGCCGAGCGCCGCCACGCCGGCGAGCTCCGTGCGGAGCGTGGTCCGCCCGAGCGACACCGGGTGGAAGCCGTGCTCGGCAGCGCTGCGCGCTTCACTGCCGCTCAGGCCCCCCTCGGGGCCGATCAACAGCGCCAGCGTCTGATCGGCGCGCCACGAGTCCAGCTCGCTGAACAGCGGCTCGCCCTCGGCGGCGAGCAAGAGCCGCTGAGCTTCCGTCGACTGCGCCAGCACGTCCAGCAGCGGCAGCGGCCCCTGCAGCGCCGGCAGGTTGCCCCTGCCACATTGCCGCGCGGCCTCCACCGCGACACGCTGCCAGCGGGTGCGCCGGGTTGCTCGCCGCTCGGGCTCCAGCTTCACCACCACCCGCTCGCTCTCCACGAACACGATGCGCTCGACCCCCAGCGCGGTGGCCTCCCGGATGGAGAGCTCGGGTTTTTCGCCCTTGGCGAGCGCTTGCAGCAACACGATCGGCAGAGCGCGATAAGCGCTGGGCTGCACGGCGAAGATCTGGCAGCGCGCAGCGCCGCCCGCATCCTCCAGGAGCTCGGCGTCCGCCTCCAGCGCGAGCAGCGGATCGAACAGGCGCAAGCGAGCGCCGGGGCGCAGACGATGGACGCGCTGGACGTAGCGCGCGACGTCTCCCTCCAGCTCGCAGACGCCCGGCTCCAGATTTGAGACGGGTACGCGCAGCGCGGGGCCTTTTCCGGGAGGGGACACGCGCTTCACGTTACTACTACTGACCCGGCGTACCCAACAGGGGCGGGCACCGGGGTAGGAGATCCAGCGACCCCCACGCGGGGTGCGCTGATGGTTTCCGGAAAATGGACGTTTCCATGGGCAGCAGTCTTGACGTCAGAGGATCGCCTTCACCTGGCTCTGCTGATCGCGCTGTGTGCGACGAACGCCGCCGTGCTGAGCCGGGAGCCTTCCGCCTCTGGCCAGCGCGCGAGCGCAGCTCGGGCTGCCGTCGCGGCGCCCGCCGAGGAGCTCAGCCGCGGAGAGCTCGAAGCCGCCATCGAACGGCTACGAGCCTGGCTGGAGCGCGCGCGGAGCGAGGCCCTCGTGGGCAGCGAGCAAGAGCTCGCCCTGCGCGGTCTCGGGCCAACGGCGGAGGATCGTTCCAACCCGGAGCGCTGGCTCACACGCTGGCTGGGCCCCGAGATGACCCACGCCTGGCTCAACGGCTCGGCTGCCGCGATGGAACATGTCGAGACGCGCCGCGAGCTGAGCGCGGCGCTCGTCATCCTGCTCGAGGCGGGCGTACCCCCGAGCCAGCCCGTGGCCACTCCCGCGGGCGAGCAGACGCCGGGCACGAAGCTCGCGGAGCTGGTGCAGCGGGTGCTCGACGTGGAGCCGCCCCGTGCGGAGCTGACCAGCCCCTGGCAGCTGGATCTGCTCTCGCTGGCCGTGCTAGGCGGGCTGCGCCAGTACCATGATCGGCTGGCGCGTGCGACGCAGCGCGAGCTGGTGCGGCTGGATCGAGAGCAGCGCACGGGTGAGCTGCAGCCCGGCAGCGGTGACCCGAGCCCGGAGCAGCTAGAGAGCCTGGCGCGAGACTGGCGGGCAAACCAGGCGGCACAGCCGCGCGGAGCTCAGCAGCTGCACTGGAGCGCCGCCGTGTTTCGGGCCACGGCAGTGCTGAAGGAGGAGCCGCTCAGCGCGGCCGCACGCCAGCACCAGCGCGGGCTCCTGGGACGATACCGCAGCGAACGCGCGCTCTATCGCTACCTGGAGGCCACCGCTCGCGACGAGCGGGAGCGCGCCCTGGTGCAGCTCGCGGCGCTGGAGAACCTGGGTCGCTTCGAGGAGGCGCTGTACGGAGCGCAGCTCGGCTTCTCACCCAGCGCCGCGCGCGCGCCCGGCGCCGAGACCGCGCGCGTGATGCGCATGGCCGCCCGCGAGCTGATCGACCGCTGGCAGGGCCTGGAGGCAAACGAGCTCGCCGCTCGCGGGCTGCTCTCGCCGCGGGAGCGCACGCAGCTGCTACGCGCTGCGGTGCACGCGCTGCGCGGTCTGCGCGCGGCTCGCGTCGCCGGTTAGCGCGCCTGGGCGCTACACCCCTTTCGCGGCGCTAGGGCGAGCTCTTGCCGGCGTAGTAGCGGCGCGCCGCTGGCACGGAGTGCACCAGCGCGCGGCGCTGCTCGGGATCGGCCGGCACCTGCTGGCCAGCGGCGAGCACCAGCGCGCTGAGGCGGCCACCGTACACACAGCCCGTGTCGAGCCCGGTGGCGCGCGGCTGCAGCTGCAGCCCCACCCGCGAGTTGTGGCCAAAGATGATGTGCGGCCCGGAGCGATAGCGAGCAGCCCACGGCTCCTGGTCATGGCGCTCGCTGGCCTGCCCCGCGGCGTCGAGCGAGCGAATGTGGGTGAGTGTCCAGGGATCTTGCTCGGCGAGCGGCACGTCGGGGAGAACCCCCGCGTGCACGATGCACGCGTCGTGCTCGGGGAGCTGCCACCAGAGCGGCAGCTCGCTCAGCAGCGCCCAGTCCGCGTCGCTGAGCTGATGGAGCAAGGCGTAGTCGGGTGGGGCGAGCCGGGGGCGGCGGTGGCCCTCCACCCGCGCGCGCCGGGCCTGCAGCAGCCGCGCCTCGTGATTACCGAGCACGGCCTGCCCCTTCACCTCCCGGTACAGCTGCAGCACCCCGCGGCTATCTGGGCCGCGCGACACCAGGTCTCCCACGAACAGCACGCGATCGTCAGTGCCTGGGGCCAGAGCATCGAGCAGGCTGCCGAGCTCCCCGGCGCAACCGTGCACGTCACCGACTATCAGGGTGCAGCCCATAAAACGCTCGAGCTTACTCCCCGCGGCATCTTCGGTCATCCGCCGTGAATGGCAGCGCCCCGCCTCCCGGAGCCCGCCGCCGGCTGCGCCCCCGCGTCAGCCCGGGACCGCTCCTGCTTCGGCTGCACTGGGCCGCGGGCGAGCGCGGGCGCGGGCAAGCGCGTGGTTGACCCGGGCCGACGTCCCCAGGGGCGGTCACCCGCCCACGCGGCCGGTGGCCTGGCTTCTTGCGGCCCGGCCGCCGAGCGTGATAGCCGTTACCCAGAGATGGAGAACACCCGAGTGACGCGTCCTTCGATCCCTGTGTCCCGGAGCCTTCCCGCCCGCGTGCTCCTGCCGCTGCTGCTCGGCACGATGGCCCTGGGCTGCGGCGATGAGGGGGAGCCGTATCAGCCCAAGCAGCCTCCTCAGGGCGTGAAGGCGAACCTGCCGTCCGTGCCCAACGTGCCGAAATTTCCGGTCAAGGACGGCGAAGCGTACACGGTCTGGGGCGCGAGCTACTACTTGCGCAGCCGAGTGCACCACAATGACGTCGCCGGCAAGGATCTGAAGATCACCGGCTACATCGTGGCAACGAACATGGCGGAGGCGCCAAAGTGCGCCGTGCACCCCACCGGCAAGGAAGATCCGCCGGACTGCCAGGCCCCCATCCCCACCTTCTGGCTCGCCGACAGCAAAGACGCGAAGCCGGAGGACTCGATCAAGGTGCTGGGCTGGGCCTCCAACTTCGCGCAGCTCTATGATGCGGTGAACGAGTACCGCAAGCGGCGCGCGCGCAAGAAGACGGACGCCGAGCCGCTGCAGGACAACTTCTGGGGCGTGAAGATCCCCTACCCGCTGCCGGGGCCGGGCGCCAAGGTCACCGTGTCTGGCAACTACTCGACGGCCTTCACTCGTGCCACCAGCGGCACCGAGGCGGACCCGATCATGGGCATCCTGACCTATGACGGGATCGAATACCTGGAAGAGCCGCCCGAGCTCGCGACGCTGCCCGGCATGCGTCCGTGAGCCCGGGCGCCGACCGCGGGTGAACGCGCGCGGCCTCTACCGCGGCTCCACCCACGGCCGTGCCCGGCCGTGGACCTGCGCAGCGCGAGGGGGGTGGCTGCTCGGCGCGGCCCTGGCGCTGCTGCTCTCAGGGTTGGGCTGCGTAAGTGCTCGGGACGTGCCCGCGGCGGGGGCGCGGATTGACGAGGTCGAGCTGCTCGGCGCCGAGTCGATCGACGAGGAGCGCCTGCTCGAGGGGCTCGCCACACGCGCCTCCCCCAACTGGCTGGTGGTGGCGCTGAGCGGCCAATACGAGGTGCTCGATCAGGCCTTGCTGGAGCGAGATCTGGAGCGAGTGGAGCGCTTCTACCGCGCTCGCGGCTACTACGAGGCCAAGGTGGTCGGTGCTCGCGTGATCCACGGCCAGGCCGAGCGGGTGCGAGTGCAGATCGTGGTGAGTGAAGGCCAGCCCGTGCAAGTGGCCTCTGCCGCTCCCGGACGGATGGGCGTGACGCTCGACGGGCTGGAGACGCTGGCGGATCCGGGCACCATCGCCGAGCTGATCGCCAAGAGCCCGCGCGCCGAGGAGATCTTTGACGAGGCCGACTACGAGCGCGCAAAGACCGAGATGCGCGCGGTGCTCGCCGATCGCGGCTATGCCTTCGCCCAGGTCTCCGGGAGGGTGGACATCACGCTCGCCCGGCACGAGGCGCTCATCCGCTTCGAGATCGCCGCAGGGCCCAAGGCGGTGTTCGGACCGATCACGATCTCGGGTCTGGAGCGCGTGCCCGAAGACAAGGTGCGAGCCAGCCTCTCGATCGCCGCGGGCGACGACTACTCTGCGGCCGCACTGGAGGATGCCCGGCGTGCGCTGGTCAACCTGGGGGTGTTTGCCTCGGTGACCCTGGAGACGGACACGGCGGACCCCGCCTCACGCAGGGTGCCGGTACACTTCGTGCTGCGCGAGGCACCGCCGCGCACGTTGCGGCTGGGCGCGGGCGCTCGCCTCGACGCGGTGGGCCTCTCCGGCAGCCTCACTGCCGGCTGGGAGGATCGCAACTTCCTGGGCGGGCTGCGCCACTTCTCGATCGAGGCCCGGCCCGGCGTGGTGCTGTTTCCGACGCGCATGGCGGACTTTCCCAACCTGGCCACGCCCGATCGCGCGCTGTTGCAGGGTGCGCTCGAGGCGCGCCTGGTGCAGCCGTCCTTCCTGGAGGGGCGCACCAAGGGCTTCTCCAGCGCCGCGCTGGAGCTGCAGCCGCTGCTGTATTCGGACACACCGGTGACGGCGCCGCTGTTCGGCTTCCTGGAGGTGGCGGCGCGTGCAGGCCTGGAGCGCCCTTTCCTCGGGCACCGCTTGTTCCTGACCCTGTCGCTGAACTGGCTGGCGGAGCTGCCGCTCGACTACGGGCAGCTCTCGCTCGGCGGACGCAGCCCACCAGCGAGCCCGGGAGCGATCAACGATCTGTACATCGCCTATCCCGAGCTGATTGTGCGCTATGATCTTCGCGACGATCCGCTCGATCCGAAGAACGGGCTCCTGCTGACCCATTCCCTGCAGAGCGCGTTACCGGTGCTGGCCGGCACCGTGTCCGATCTGCGCCTGCGGCCGGAGGCACGCTTCTACATCACCAAGCGCAAGCTGACCCTGGCGTTCCGTGCGGCCACGGGGCTGCTGTTTCCACGCAACTACTCGGCGCCCGACAGCGGCGCGGGTGCCGCAGAAAGCCGCCAGATCCCCACGACCGACATGCAAGTGCTGCTGTTTCGCGGCTTCTTCTCCGGTGGTCCCTTCTCCAATCGAGGGTACGCTTTGCAGGGCGTAAATGGACGCCAGCCCTTCTTGCCGACCAATGACCCCGGAGTGCCATGCAGCAATGACGATCCCGTCGGCGCGCTCGCGGATGAGCGCTGCTTGCGCCCGGTGGGCGGCCTCACCTCGTGGGAGCTGTCGCTGGAGCTGCGCTTTCCGGTCGGCGTGTTCGATCCGCTGGGCGCGGTGCTGTTCGTCGACGCGAGCGACGTACGGCTGGGACGCGCCGAGTATTCGCTCGATGACCCGCACGTCGCGCCGGGCATCGGGCTGCGCTACCCCACGCCCATCGGCCCGGTCCGGCTCGACCTGGGCGTACGCCTGCTCGAGCTGCTGGACAGGGAGCAGCCGGAGAACACCGCGCCCCGCCTGTTCGGAGCACCGATGACCCTGCACCTCGCCGTGGGACAGGCCTTCTGATGCTGAAGCGCGCGCCTGCCACGGTCGCGCCGGCAAGGGGGCGCGGGTGGCGCGCGGCGCGCGCGCTGGGCTGGTGTCTGGTATTCGTGCTCTCGACGTTGCTGGGCCTGCTGCTGCATGGCAACGCTCCGGCGCTGCGGCGCACCACGGCGCAGGCCATTCAACGGAGCCTGGATGGCAATTTCCGCGGTCAGCTGGTGCTTGGTGAGATCGAGCGCCTCAGCGCAACTCGCCTCGCGCTGAGCCGGCTCGAGCTGCGCGAGCCGGGGGGCGCTCCGGTGCTGTCGCTGGAGCGAGTGCAGGTGTCGTACGGGCTCTGGCAAGTGCTGGGTGTGCTGCTGGGCATGGACCAGCCGCTGCAGTTGCAGCACATACGGGTCGAGCGCTCGCGAGTCACCCTCAGCGCTGATCCCGAGACGGGCAGGTGGAGCCTGGAGCGAGCGCTGCAGAGCCCGCGCCCGCCGGGCAAGACGAAGCCGAAGCGCCCCGCCATGCGCATCGCGCTGCCCGCGATCGAGCTGGGTGAGCTGGAGCTACAGGTGCAACACCCCAGCGTCGGGCGAGTGCAGGCCAGCGTGCACCACCTGCGCGCCAGCGCAGAGCTGGCCGGCGCGGAGAGCCGCATCGACGTGCAGCGCTTCGGGCTGCGGCTGCAGGCGCCTCGTGGCCTGACCGTGTCGGGGACGGGCTCGCTGCGCGTCGAGCCGCACGGCTTCATCGCGAGCACGTTCCACGGCTTCGCCGATGGCACGGAGCTGGACCTCGCCGCGACGTTCGAGCAGCCAGCGCAGGCCGCTGGCGGGCAGCCGCCCGCGCAGCTGAGCCTGCGCCTGGAGGTGCCCCGCGCGCAGGCACAGCAGCTGCGGCGACGCTTCCCCGGCTGGCCCCTCGAGAGCGACGTGAGCGCGCGCCTGAGCGCGAGCGGCGCACTCGAAGCCCTGCAGGTCGAGGCCGAGCTGAGCGCGCTGAGCAGCCGCATCCAGGCTCGCGGCGAGGTCTCGCTCGCGCCGGCGCGCAGCGCTCGCCTGGACCTCGTGGCTCAGGACATCGATGCCCGCCTGTTCTCGGCCGAGGCACCCGAGACCTAGCTGTCGGCGCAGGCCGAGCTGCGGCTCACCAGCTCCGGGCAGACGCCCGCGACCTTGCTGCTCACCGGCAAGACGCAACCGACGAGCGTGCTCGACATCCCGGTGCCCGCTGCCGAGTTCAAGCTGGAGCTGGCCCCCAGCCGTGACCTGCACGTGGAGCTGGGAGATGAGCGCGGCAAGCTGGTGCTCGCAGTCCGGCAGCTCGACGGCGACCCGGTCATCGACCTGCGGGCGGCAGAGCTCGAGCTCGCCGCCTTGCCCCTCGCGGCGCGCCTGCGCGGGCGCGCCGACATCATCGCTCAGGCCAGCATTTCCGGCGGCCAGGTCTCGGGCCAGCTGCGCAGCCGCGTGCGCCGCCTCGACCTCGGAGAAGTCCGCGCCGCAGAGGCCAGCGTCGAGAGCACGTTCAGCGGGCCCACCGCGGACCTGTCGGCGCTGCAGCTGCAAGCAGAGTGGAGCGCGCGGCAGCTCGCGCTGGGCCCCCTCACCTTCTCGTCCGCGCGCATCGAGAGCCGTGGCGCTCTCCGCAGCCCGAGCTTCGACGCCACGCTGCAGACCAGCGGGCACGGCCAGGGGCGGGTCCAGGGCAAGCTGGAGCTCCTGACAGATGCTCGCTTGCGCGACCTGCGGGCGAGCTGGACTGATCGCGACCTGCAGCTGCTGGCGGAGGCGAGCTACCTTGCGCCGGCAGAGCGCACCCTGCGCGTGACCCGCCTGGAGGTCTCCGGCGCCGGCAAGCTGCGCGGCTCGGGTCGACTCGAGGGCGAGCTGGTCGAGCTGAGCCTCGACAGCGACAACCTCGACCTGGGTCGACTGGCACGCAGCGTTGGCGCAGCGAGCGCGGGTCTGGGCGGGCGCATCTCCGGTCACGCGGAGCTCGACACGGCTCCCGGCGCAACGCGAGGGGCGCTGGAGCTGGAGCTGCGCCAGCTCGTCGTTCGTGAGCTGGCGCTGGGTACGGTGGGCGTTCACGCCAGCTTGCAAGATCGCCAGCTATCGGCGGAGCTGGACGGGCGCGAGTCTCCGCTGGGCCGCATCAGCGCCAGGGTGAAGACGTTGCTGGCGGGCAGTGTCCTGGAAGCCCGAGCGTGGTCCCGAGCCACCGGGGAAGGCTCGCTCAGCTGGACGGCGCTGCCGCTCTGGCCAGTGGGGCTGGCCCTACCCAAGAGCAGCCCCGTGCGCGAGCTCGGTGGCCAGCTCGACATCTCCGTGCAGCTCGAGCGAGCCAGCTCGGACCAGCTACCGAGCGCCTTCCTGCAAGCCAGCACGCGCGAGCTCAGCTTCAGCCTCGCCCCCGACAGCAAGGACGACGACGAGGCCCAGGCCTTCGAGCAGTTCGCGCTGCACGCCAGCGCCAGCGTGGACGGCGCGAGCGGACACGGCACGGGCACCGTGCTCCTGACCGATCCCAGCGGCGCTCTGGTGACCAGCAGCGGCTCGCTGGACCTGGATCTCGAGCAGCTGCTGCGTGATCCGGCCGGGGCCTCGAAGCACCTGCTGCGAGCTCCGCTGGAGGTGCTGTTGCGCCTGCACCCGAGACCGATGTCACTGCTGCCCCCCGCACTGTTCTCCCTGCCCGGCCTTCCCGGTAGCATCTCTGCCGCCGTCCAGCTCAGCGGCAGCCTGGCCGAGCCCAGCGTGCAGGTCGTCTTGCAGGGGCACGATCTGCTGGAGAGCACGGGGCCTGGCTTCCAGCCGCTCGACGTCTCCGGCTTGCTGCATTTCACGCCCAACACTGGCGAGCTGACGGGGCGCGCCGAGGCCACTCGCGAGGGCAAGAGCCTGGTCAGCGCCAGGCTGGAGGGTCGCCTGATCAACGACGCCGGAGACCCGTACGTGCTCGCCGCGTGGCGCACCAGCGAGCTGCGCGCGGCGGCCATGCTCAACGGTGTGCCGCTCGAGCTCTGGCCTGCGGCGGCACGGCAGCGTGCTCGAGCGCGCCTGTACGGCAGCGTCGCGCTACAGCGGCAGGGTACAGAGCAACACCAGCGCGCGCAGATCGAAATCGGTGAGCTGAGCGTACAGGGGCACCCCCTGGGCAACGGCCGGCTGACGCTCGACAGCTCTCCTGCCGGCAGCCTCGCGGAGCTGCAGCTCGGCTCCGGTGAGCGCAGGCTGCTGGCACGCCTGCGCGGCGCGGCGAGCGAGCCGGGCGGCGAGAGCCCCGGGCTGGAGGGCTCCGTCAGCGCCAGCAACTTCGAGGTCGCCAGCCTGTCCCCCCTGGTTGACGGCATCCTGAGCCACCTGAGCGGTGCGCTCGACGCCGAGGCGCGGCTACGGCTGCGCCCCGACGGCGAAAGCGACTGGTATCTCGGAATCGACGGTCGCGCCTCGCTGAAGAGCGCGAGCGCACAGCTGGATCTGTTCGGGCTGGAGCTGCGCGAGCTGGACGCACAGCTGCAGGCGCGCAGCACGCCGGAGTACACGGTGCTGCTGATCGACTCGGTCAGCGCCAAGTCGCGCTCGCGCAGCGAGAACGTGCATGGTGATGCCGAGCTCTGGCTGCGAGGGCTGCGCCTGACGAATGGTGAGGCCAAGCTGCAGCTCGACGACGTACCGGTGACCTTGATCGACACGGCCCGCGGCACGCTACGGGCGCGGCTGGAGGGGCAGCTGGAGCGCAAGCCGGACCACCTCTCGCTCGTGGTGAAGGTGCCGCAGCTGCGCCTGCTCCTGCCCGCTGCCTCGACCCGCAGCTTGATCCAGCTGGAGCCCAACCCCGAGATTCAGGTCGCTGAGCTGGTGACCGCACGGCCGTCGCGCGCGGAGTCGACGTCGTTGCTCTGGAAGATGACGTTCGATCTCGGCAGTGACGTGCGCGTGGAGCGCGCCGATCTCAGCCTGCCGCTGGGTGGCACACCGCACCTGGACTACCGGGACGAGGTCCGCCCCTCGGGTACGATCGAGGTCCGCCCGGGCGGGCGCCTCACGCTGTTCGATCGGGACTTCAGCATCGATCATGGCGTGCTGCAGTTCGACCCCGAGGCAGCCGACAATCCGCGGGTGGACGCCACTGCCAGCTGGCGTGCGCCGGACGGCACCACGGTGTACGTGGACATCACCGGCCGCGCAAAAGAGGCCAGCGTGCTCACCCGTGACGATCGCGGCCTGCAGGACGTGGACCGCTTCTACCTGCTCACGGGCAGCCCGGAGCCCGCCAGGGGCGCCGGTGCGAGCGCGCGCACGGGCGAAGGTGACGCAGCGCTCGGTCAGACGTTTTCGTTCGGCATCAACCAGCTGCTGCGCGAGTCGGTGGGCAACGTGGCGGTGAGCGTGGGCACGACGGCAGACGATCGCGCGAGCTACAGCGCCAGCGTGCGGCTCTCCGAGCGGCTCTCGTTTCAGGGCAGCTTTCGCCCCGCCACCGAGCGCAATCGCGACGAGAACGGCAGCGACCTGACCGGCTCCCTCGACTACCAGATCTCGCGTCGCTGGTCGCTCCGCACCGAGCTCGGCACCACGGGCGGTGCCTTTGATCTGCTCTGGAGCCACCGCTACTGAGCCGCTGCGCGCAACGCCTCAGCGCGCCGCGCCAGCAGCTGCTCGGAGCGCTGCCGCAGCTCCTCCACGTCGCCCAGCACCATGCCGCGCGGCACCGCGCGCCGCGCGCACTCGCGCGCCTCCGCGTCGGTGGGCAGCGACGCGCAGCGGGACGCCAGCGCGACCGCATCGCGGTGCAGATCCGTCTTCGGCAGCACGGCACTCAGCACCTCCCGAGCCGCGCTCCGATCACCCAGCCACAACAGGTTCAGCGCCTGCGCCACCTGCCCGGGCACGTAGTCGGGCTTCAGCGCGAGCGCAGCGGCGATGGTCCGCTCTGCCAGCTCTTCCTGATCCGCCATGCGATGCACGCGCGAGAGCGAGGTCCAGGCGCGGTGCGAGCGGGGCGCCTGCGCCACGGCCTTGGTCCAGAGAGCTGCCTCCGACGACCAGGCGGAGGCTTCCAACCAGCAGCGCCAGCCGCCAGCCACGCAGAGCACACACAGAGCGGCAGCCGCCAGAAGCTGGGCGCGGCGCGCGAGCTGGCGAGCGGCCCAGCCCACTACCAGCGCAGCCGCCAGGCTACCGGTGAACCAGTAGCGATCGGCGAGCTCGTTGGTGGGCGCAGACAAGGGCGAGGTAGCCAGCGAAGCCACCAGCGCCACGGCCAGCACACCAGCGGCGGCGCGGGTGGCGCGCCGCCGCAGCAAGGCCGCGCCAGCCGCGAGCACCGCAACGAATGCGAGCAGCCAGAGCCAGTGAGGCGCAGGCTGTGGCGCAAACTCCGGACGAGCACGCACGGGCAGCAGTGAGCTCCACAGGCTCCACAGCTCGAACCGTGCCGTGCGAATGGCGCGCTCGAGCCACGAGGCATATTCCGCTCGCGGGATCTGTTCGCCCAGGAAGGAGAGCCCCGCGCGCCAGTTGCCCCAGAGCAGCGCGGCAACCGCAGCGGCAAGCGCCAGCCCGCCCTGTCTCAGCCAGTGCGGCGGGCGACGCAGCAGCACCAGCGCCAGCACCAGCAGCGGGGCAACCACCGCGTTCTCCTTGCTGGCGAGAGCGCAGAACCAGAGCACCGCGACGGCGATGGGTCGCCAGCGCGCCTCCCCGGGCGGCGACGACCTGGGCGCGGGCCAGAAGCACACTGTCGCCAGCGCAAAGAGAAAGAGCGTGGCGAGCAGATCTTCGCGATAGTTCACCGCCGAGACGACCTCGGAGTGCAGCGGCATCACGGCGAAGCTCAGGCCCGCCGCGAGCGCCGCCACGAAGCTGCGCAAGAGCGCAAACGCGAGCAGGTACGCGGCGACGCTCACCCCCGCGTAGAGCAGCAGCGAGCTGAGATGATAGCCCTCCGGAGACAGACCGAAGAGCTGCCGATCCACCCACAGCGACAGCCCGAGCAGCGGCCGAGTCGCATCCGGCATCTTCCACTCGACGCTGCGCCCCGATGCAGCGGCTCGCATCAACTCGCCCAGACCTTTGTCCAGGTGACGGTTACTGACGATGGTCCAGTAGTCGTCGTAGATGAAGCCGTACGCCACGCAGGGCAGATAGGCGAGCAGCGCGGCCGCAGCCACCAGCAGCGCTCCTCGCAGGACTCGCTCGCGCGACGCGCCGATCAGAGAGCGGCTCCACGAGGCCCGCCGCGGCTGGTTCTTCACGATGCGCAACGATCCGCATAGATGAGCGCGGAATCAACCGAGACGCCGCTCCGCACCACTCAGGCAACACAAACCGGCACCTCTGGCCGCTGGCGGCGGCCGCCCCCGGACACGCCGTGCGCATGGAACGACGAATCCGAGGCACATGGCTTTTTGCCACCCACCTCGGATTCATTCGCACAGGGCTAAGCTATGCGTTTTCGCGGACCCCACGCTGGAAGCTGACTCGGCTTTCCCGCGCAGCAGCATGCCATCAGACCCTCGAGGCGGCGCCAGCACGGAGCTCTTTCTGCTTTCTGGTGCCGTGCTCCGAGCGCCTTCTCCTACAACCTAAATTCGAGGCGCTCGCAAAAGCGGAGCGCTCGGATGACTGCAGGGGCTCGCCGAGCAGGCACGACCACTGGCGTGCAGCGCTGACAGGAAAGCCAGCGCTGCACCCGGCATCACGAAAGCGTCAGTTGCTGGAGCTGGGGCCGCTATCGCCGGCGTCGGGATCGAGACCGGCATCCGGGATGCCAGTGCTGCCGGCTTCACCGGCGCCACCACCCGCGGAACCGCCTGAGCCACCCGTCTCTGTTCCACCGCCGCCGCCCGATCCTGCTTCGGTACCAGCACTGCCGCCACCGCCACCGCTGCCACCGCCGCCGCCCGCGCCGAAGACGACATCATCATCGCCGCACGCAACGTAGAAGGAGCAGCTGAGCGCTGCCATGACGAGCACCATTGGACCAAAGGAAGAACGCTTAGCCATAAATACCTGTCTTTATTATCAGCCCACGCTGCAGAACGGTCAACGAAAATTACAGCGAGAAAAACCAGTCTTCACACTTCGGTAACGCGCAAACCCGGCACTGAATCACGAAACAGATCGGTCGCTGCGTGCGCTGTTCACGCGAGCTCTACCATCGCTTCTCACGCTTGCTCGCTCGCTAGTTTCCTCGCTCGATGTCAGCTGAATCGTCTCGTACTAGCGCTAGCTCGGTTAACTCGGTTGCTTCGATCCAGTCGGTTCATTCGCTGGCGCTGGCACGCATTGGACTGGCCATGTTGGCTCGGTGGCAGCTCGTTTATCGGAGGTTCATCGAGCTCAGTTGCGTCGAAAGCCGGCCCGTCATCGAGAAGCCCAGCCTGGTGTTGAAGGCGCTTCAGGTTGAAGACTGTCGCAGGTACGATCTGTCGCCGCCGGTTCTTCTGAGCTGTCGCGTTC
>JAICQL010000076.1 GCA_025937895.1 Polyangiaceae bacterium
ACCTCCAGCTGCCCGTTCGTGGAGTGCGCCGACACACTGTGCCGCTTCAACGGCTGCGACGATCGACCGGCGCCCTCGACCCGGACCTGCAGGACCGCAAACAACGCGCTGGGCATCTGTAACGGCACGGGCACTGGCACCCAGGCCTGCATTGCCTTGCCCGTGCCCGAGTGACACTGCCGGGGCCGTCAGCGTGCTCGCCCTGCGGCACGAGTGCGGCGGCGCTTGCTCGCGCTCAGCGCTGCGGCAGCTGCGCCAGCAGCGCCTCGCGCTGCTCGCGCGTCATGCCCAAGAGCCGCCCCTCGACGCGAAAGACGCCTTCACTCAGCTTCTTTCCGCCGCGCACCTTGATGCGATATTCGGTGGCGCCAGGGTCCAGCGCGCGCACCGTGGCGCCGATGGGGTACGGGTGGCTCGCCTCGATCACCGCCCAGTCGCCGTCGCTCTCGAGCAAGCGCGCCGTGCCCTCGCCTCGCGGATCCAGCAGCTTCCAGCTCATCCCTTGCCTCGCTTGCCCTCGCGGATGGCGATGCGCGCTTCCTTGCTGGCGTCGCGCTCGCGCAACGCCTGGCGCTTGTCGAACAGCTTCTTGCCGCGCGCCAGCCGCACCTCGATCTTGGCACGGCCGCCCTTGAAGTAGAGCTTGGTCACCACCAGGGTCATGCGCTCGCGATCCTGCGCGCCCATCAGCTCCTCGATCTGGCCGCGGTGGAGCAGCAGCTTGCGCGGCCGCTTCTCGTCGTGACCCAGAAACGAGTGCGCCAGCGGTGGAACGCGCATCCCCCGCACAAATGCCTCTCCCCGCGTGATCTCCACCCAGGCCTCGCTGACGTCGGCCGGGCCCTCGCGCAGCGCACGTGCCTCGCTGCCCACCAGCACCAGGCCCGCTTCAAAGCTCTTGCCGAGCTCGAACTCGTGGGAGGCGCGCCGGTTCTGGGCGATCAGCCGATCGCCGTTGGGCTGCACCTTCTTTGCCGAACCCTTGGCCATGACGGGCCGGAATATGACCTTTCGGGAGGGTTCCGCAAGCAGTAGAAGACCCCCTGGCCATGCTATCGACCCGGCTGCGCGGCGCCCGCACCAACAATTTGCAGGGCGTGGACCTGGATCTCGCGCCGGGGCAGGTGGTGGCGCTCACCGGCGTCTCGGGCGCGGGCAAGAGCAGCCTCGCGCTCGACACCCTGTACGCCGAGGGCCAGCGCCGCTTCGTCGAGAGCTTCAGCCCGTACGCGCGGCAGTTCCTGGAGCGGCTGGAGCGCCCGCCGATGGACAGCCTGGAGCCGGTGCCCGCGGCCATCGCCGTCGATCGCCGCGCGCCGGTCAAGAGCTCGCGCTCCACCCTGGCCACGATGGCCGACATCGAGCCGTTCCTGGCCGCGCTGTTCGTGCGCGAGGCGCAGCCGCTGTGCCCGGAGCATCGCCTGCTCGCCGTCGATCTGGACACGGCGGGCGCCGCGCGCCGCGTGCAGGAGGCGTTCGCTGGCCAGCGCGTGATCGTCACCTGGTGCGCGTGGTCGGAGAGCACCGAGCACTACCTGCTGCTGCGCGATCAGCTGGCGCGCGACGGCTTCCGCCGGCTGTGGCTGGACGGGCAAGCGCGCGACATCGACACGGTGGCGCCCTCGGCGCTGGGCAAGCAGCGCCTGGCACGGGTGATCGTCGATCGCTGTGGCTCGGATGCGGGCAGCGCCGCGCGGCTGGCCGCCGCCATCGAGACGGCCTGGCAGCGCGCGGGCGGCGTGTGTGAGGTCTTTGCGGAGAAGGCCAGCGCCGAGAACGGCAGCGCCAGCAACGGCGCCAGTGGCAGCGCTGCCGGCGGGCTCAGCCTGCGGCGCGGCCGCAGCTGCCCCGAGTGCGCGCGCCCCCTGGGCAAGGCCAGCATGGGCCTGTTCTCGTACGAGTCGCCGCTCGGCGCGTGCCCGGAGTGCCGCGGCTTCGGCCGCACCCTGGGCATCGACTGGGACAAGGTCATCCCCGATCCGCGGCGCACCCTGAGCGAGGGCGCCATCCGCCCCTGGAGCGGCAAGAGCACCAGCTGGGAGCGCGGGCAGCTGCGCCAGCTGTGCCGGCGCCAGTCGATCCCGATGGACGTGCCGTTCGGGCACCTCAGCGCCACCCAGCAGGCGCTCATCCTGGACGGCGACGGACAGTTCGAGGGCCTGCGCGGCTGGTTCGAGTGGCTCAACGGGCGCACGTACAAGATGCACGTGCGCGTGCTGCTCTCGCGCTACCGCTCGTACGACGTGTGCAAGAGCTGCAGCGGCCAGCGCCTGGGCAAGGCGAGCCTGGACTTCGTGGTCAGCGGGCTGCACATCGGGCAGTGGCACGGGCTGGAGATCAGCGCCGCGCGCGCCGCGCTGAGCAGCCTCGAGTGCCAGACCGATCAGGGCCGGCTGGCGCGCGCCGAGCTGCTCACCCGGCTCACGTACCTGGAGCGGGTGGGGCTCGGCTATCTCACCCTGGATCGCCAGGCGCGCACGCTCTCCGGCGGCGAGGCGCAGCGGGTCACGCTCACCGCCGCGCTCGGCACCAGCCTGCACAACGCGCTGTTCGTGCTGGATGAGCCCAGCGTGGGCCTGCACGCGGCGGACGTGGGCGCGCTGGCGGAGCTGATCGGCGAGCTTGCGACGCGCAACAACAGCGTGCTCGTGCTGGAGCACGACGAGCGGCTGATCCGCAGCGCCGATCGCATCGTGGAGCTGGGGCCCGCCGCCGGCAGCGGCGGTGGCCGCATCACCTTTGACGGCAGCCCGGCGCAGGCGGCCCAGCACGGCGGCGCCACGGGCCGCGCGCTCGCACCCTTTGCCTTGCCGCAGGCTGCGCCGCGCGCGCCGAGCGGCAAGCTCTCGCTGCTCGGGGCCAGCGAGAACAACCTGCAAGACGTCGACGTCGACATCCCGCTCGGCGTGCTGTGCGCGATCAGCGGCCCCAGCGGCTCGGGCAAGAGCACGTTGATCGTCGACATCGTGTACCGCGCGCTCGCTCGCCGCCTGGGCGTGCTCGACGTGGAGCCGCCCGGCGCTCACCGCGAGCTCGCCGGCGCCGAGGCGGTGCGCAAGGTGGTGCTGGTCGATCAGGCGCCGCTCGGCCGCACCTCGCGCGGCAACGCCGCCACGTATACCAAGGCCTGGGACGTGGTGCGCAAGCTGTTCGCGGAGGAGCCGAGCGCCAAGAACCAGGGGCTCAGCGCCTCCCACTTCTCCTTCAACGTGGCGCTGGGGCGCTGCGAGGCCTGCGCGGGCGAGGGCTTCGAGACGGTGGAGATGCAGTTTCTGGCCGACGTGCGGCTGTCGTGCCCGGCGTGCCAGGGCCGGCGCTTCAAGCCCGAGGTGCTGCGCATCCAGCGCAGAGGGCTGCGCATCGCCGACGTGCTGGAGATGACCATCGCCGAGGCGGTCGAGCACTTCGTGGAGAGCGCGCCCATCCGGCGCTGCCTCTCGCCCGTGCTGCAGCTGGGGCTGGGCTACCTGCGGCTGGGGCAGCCGCTGACCACGCTCTCGGGGGGCGAGGCGCAGCGGCTCAAGCTGGCGCGCTCGCTGGGTGAGCGCAAGCGCGGCAGCGTATGGATCCTGGATGAGCCGAGCGCCGGGCTCCACCCGAGCGAGATCGATCTGCTGCTCGCGGCCTGCCGGCAGCTGGTGGACGCTGGCGGCAGCGTGCTGATGGTGGAGCATGATCTGGAGCTGATCGCGCAGAGCGACTGGGTCATCGACATGGGGCCGCAGGCGGGCCGCGCCGGCGGTCAGGTGGTGGCGCAGGGCACGCCGGAGCAGCTGCTCGCTCAGGACAGCGCCACGGCCCGCGCGCTGCGAGCCCGCACCGGGCGCGAGCCGGCGCCGCCGCTCGCCGTGCGCTCCGAGCCGCGCCCGCCGGAGCTCAGCGTGCGCGGCGCGCGCGAGCACAACCTGAAGGATCTCAGCGTCACCCTGCCGCACCAGGCGCTGACGGTGGTCACTGGCCCCAGCGGCTCGGGCAAGAGCAGCCTGGCCTTCGACGTGATCTTCGCCGAGGGGCAGCGTCGCTTCCTGGAGACGCTGACCCCGTACGCCCGGCAGTTCTTGCCCAGCATGCCGCGCCCCGACGTGGACCGGGTGAGCGGCATTCCGCCGTCCGTGTCGCTGGAACAGCGCACCGCGCGCTCCGGCGCCAAGAGCACCGTGGCCACGGTGACGGAGATCTCGCACTACCTGCGGCTGATCGTGGCCAAGCTGGGCACCTTGCACTGCCCCGAGCACGACCTGGCAGTGGCCAGCCAGAGCCCGGAGCTGCTCCTGGAGCGCCTGCACGCCGTGCGCGGCTCCTACGAGCTGTGTGCGCCGCTGGTGCGCGCGCGCAAGGGCACGTACCTGGAGCTGTTCAGCGCCGCAGCGCGCGCCGGCTTCGAGCGCGCGTATGTGGACGGCGCCCTGGTCTCCACCGATCCCCCGCCCAGGCTGGCCAAGAGCAAGCCGCACACCATCCTGCTGGCGCTCACCCCCAGCGGCCCCGCGCAGAAGCTGAGCGCACAGGCGCTGGGGCAGGCGCTCTCCTGGGGCAAGGGCGAGGTGGTGCTGCGCGCGCCGGGCGGCGCCGAGCAGATCTTCTCCACCCACGGCTCGTGCCCGGAGTGCGGCTTCTCCGAGAGCGAGCTGGATCCGCGAATCTTCTCCTTCAACACCGAGCAGGGGCGCTGCCCCCAGTGTGAAGGCCACGGCGTGCTCGCGCTGGCGGCCGTGAAAAAGAAGAAGAAGCGTCGCACCAGCGCGGGCCGCGAGCAGCCGGAGGACAAGCCGCTCGACACCAGCGCCGGACTGCGCACCTGCCCCAGCTGCAAGGGTTGCCGCCTGGCTCCGGTGCCGCGCGCCGTACGCCTGTACGGAGAGCGCTACGCGGACCTGTGTCTGTGGTCGATCGAGCGCGCGCGCCGCTACTTCGCGCAGCTGCAGCTGTCGGGGCGCGCGCTGCGCATCGGCGGCGAGATCCAGAAGGAGCTGAGCCGCCGCCTCGATTTCCTGTGCGACGTGGGCCTCGGTTACCTGTCGCTCAGCCGCGCCGCCAGCACCCTGTCGGGCGGTGAGATGCAGCGCCTGCGCCTGGCGGCGCAGCTCGGGGCGGGCCTGACCGGCGCCCTGTACGTGCTGGACGAGCCCACCATCGGGCTGCACCCGAAGGACACCGAGCGGCTGCTGGCCAACCTGCGCAGCCTGGTGCAGCTCGGCTCCACCGTGCTCGTGGTGGAGCACGACGCGGACACCGTGCGCGCCGCCGATCACCTGATCGACATGGGCCCCACGGGCGGCTCCGGCGGCGGGCGCATCCTGGCGTCCGGCAGCGCCGAGCAGGTGCTGGCGCAGCCGGACTCACCGACGGGTCAGGTGCTCTCGCAGCCGCCGCTCTTGCGCGCGCCCACCGCGGGCAAGCCCGAGCACTGGCTGCGGCTGGAGGGCGCGGCCGAGCACAACCTGAAGCAGGTCGAGCTGCGCTTGCCGCTCGGGCGGCTGTCGGTGGTGGCGGGGGTGAGCGGCTCGGGCAAGAGCACGCTGGTGCGCAAGGTGTTGCTGCCGGCGGTGCGTCAGGCGCTGGGGCTCGTGACGGAGCCGGTGGGCAAGCACGTGCGCCTGAGCGGGCACGAGCGGCTGGCGCGCGCGGTCAGCGTGGATCAGAGCCCGATCGGGCGCACGCCGCGCTCGGTGCCGGCCACGTTCCTGGGCATCTGGGATCCGCTCCGCAAGCTGTTCGCGCAGAGCGCAGACGCCATGGTCGCCGGCTTCGGCCCGACCCGCTTCTCCTTCAACTCCGCGGCGGGCGGTGGGCGCTGCGAGCAGTGTGACGGCATGGGCGTCATCACCCACGAGATGAGCTTCCTGCCGGACGTGGTGCAGGCCTGCCCCAGCTGCCAGGGCCAGCGCTTCGAGCCGCGCACCCTTGGCGTGCGCTATCGCGAGCACAGCATCGCCGACGTGCTGAATCTGCCTGCAGAGCGCGCCGCGCAGCTGTTCGAGCATCACCCGAAGATCGCCCAGCCGCTGCGCACCTTGTGTGATCTGGGCACCGGCTACGTCACCCTCGGGCAGGGCTCGCACACGCTCTCCGGCGGCGAGGCGCAGCGGCTCAAGCTCGCCTGCGAGCTGACCGCGGGCGCGCGCCACGAGCCCACCCTGTACGTGCTCGACGAGCCGACGACGGGCCTGCACCTGAGCGACGTGGCGCGGCTGATGAACGTGCTCGACCGGCTGGTGGCGCGCGGAGACACCCTGGTGATCATCGAGCATCATCCCTGGGTGATCGCCGGCGCCGACTACGTGGTGGAGCTGGGCCCGGGCGGCGGTGAAGGCGGCGGCCAGAAGATCGCCGAGGGCACCCCCGCCGAGCTCGCCTCGCTGCGCACGCCGACCGCTCAGGTCATCGCCGACGTGCTGAAGCCGCCGCGTGCTGGCCGCCTGCGCGAGCCCCCTGCGAGCACGCTCGAGCCAGCCAGGGCCACGCGCGTGCACGCCGGCAAGTAGCCCCGCTCGAGCCAGCAGCTGGCTCAGGCTACCAGGTAGCGGTGCAGTAGATCCGCCAGCTCATCGGTGAGCGCCGCCTCGTCGATGCCCGGCGGCGACTCGAGCAGGTGCGCCATCATCGCGGCGCGCACCGACTGGTACGCCACGAACGCGGCCGCGTCCACGTTGCGCCTGCGACAGGTGAGGCGCGCCCCGGTGAGCACGCTGCGCACCAGGCTGACCATGTGCAGATCGAACGCCTTCACCTGCTCCGGCGCCTCGCCCACCAGCCCCTCGATCACCAGCACGCGATGCAGCTCGGGCGCGGCGCCGTACAGCCGGAACAGGCCACGGATGACCGCGCGCGCCAGCTCATCGGTGGAGCCCGGCTGGCTGTCGAGCATCACCTCCTGCATCATGCTCAGGGTGCGCTGAAACTCGCGCTCCTGCAGCGCGTCCAGGATGCTCTTCCGGTTGGGAAAGTACTGGTACAAGGTGCCCACGCTGACACCGGCAGCCTGTGCGATGCGCGTGGTGGTCAGCGCCAGGCTGCCCTCTTGCTCCACAACCCGAATGGCGCCATCCAAAATGGCCTCCACCGTGACCCGTGAGCGCGTTTGCTGGGGCGACTTTCTTGCTCTGATGCGGGACTGCGCCTTCTTCATCCCAAACCTGAAAGCTATGCGAATGGCCGGAGCAGCGCCTGGCACTGCATACTCGCGGCCATGGTTCTACATTACGAGCGCGCCGAGGTGAATGCTGCCGCAACGAAAAAAGCACGCAGCAGCGCGCCCAGCAAGCTGACCGACTTCATCCAGTTTCACGACGAGAAGCTGGCGGCGCGCTACGCGCGCGGGCGCATCCCCATGGCCACGCTGTATGAGGCCTACTTCGACGGCGCGCTGGATATCCTGGGCGACATTCGCCAGCTCATCGCGCAGCGCGAGCGGCTGGTCAGCTATCAGATCGAGCGCCGCCACCTGGAGTGGCTGGTGACACACTTCTTACCGGAAGCGCTGATCCACTCGCAGCAGCAGGATACGCGCATCGTGCGCGAGCACTACGATCGGGGCAACGACTTCTTCGAGTGGTTCCTGGGTCCGCGCATGGTGTACACGTCCGGGTACTTTCACGACCCGGCCGAGAGCGTCGAGCAAGCGCAGGACAACAAGCTGAAGATGGTCTGCGACAAGCTGCAGCTGCGCCCGGGCGAGCGCCTGCTGGACATCGGCTGCGGCTGGGGCACGCTGGCGCGCTACGCCGCGCAGCACTACGGGGTGGACGCCACCGGCGTCACCATCTCGCAGCGCCAGGCCGAATACGGCAACGCGCGCATTGCCGAGGCGGGCCTGTCAGGTCGGGCTCGCGTGCGGTGCCAGGACTATCGCGACATCCCGCAGGGGCAGCCGTTCGACAAGGTCGTCAGCCTGGAGATGGTCGAGCACGTGGGGGTCAAGAACCTGCGCTCGTTCTTCGAGCTGGTGCACCGCCTGACGGTGGATCAGGGCCTGTTCGTGCTGCAGTGGACAGGCCTGCGGCGCGGCTTTCGCCCGGAGGACTTGGTCTGGATCATGTTCATGGGCAAGTACATCTTCCCCGGAGCTGACGCCAGCTTACCGCCGTCGGCCATGCTCAAGCCGATCGAGAAGGCGGGCTGGGAGCTGTACAGCGCGCAGAACGTGAGCATCCACTACAGCTGGACCATCCAGCGCTGGCACGAGCACTGGCTGCGCAACGAGGCGCTGGTGAAGGCCAAGTATGGCGAGCGCTGGTTCCGCATCTGGCACATGTTCCTGGCCTGGTCGGCCAGCATCGCGCAGCAGGGCAACGCGGCCTGCTTCCAGATCGTGCTGAACAAGAACCTGGATCACTTCGATCGCACGCGCTGGGTGCAGAGCGCGCAGCCGCGCTCCACACCGCAGGCCTGAGCCGTGCTCAGCGCGGCAGGGTGCGCCGCCCCTGCCGCGCCAGGAACTCGCGCATGCGCGCGGCGAGCGGCCTGGATCGGAAACGAGAAACCATCATGTGCGAGCAATCCTCTCTGCTCGGCCGCACGGCGCCCCGTGCGCGAGGCGGCCCGAGCCCGCCCAGCATGGGCCGCCGGAAGCGCCTGCGGAATTGGGCCCGCGCGGAGTGGAGTCTTGCGCGGAGCGGAGCAGTCTAGGCAGACCGCAGGGTAGCGGGAGCCACCTCAGCGGCTGCTTGCGGCAGGGGGCCGCGCGCCCCCGGCGCTCGCGGGCGGAGCTGCTGCCGCAGCTGGGATCACCGAGCCGCGCGGCGGCGCCTCTTGCCGGAACACGCTGGATGCCACGAGCAAGGTCAAGCCGAAGAGCGAGAGCATGGCCAGCAGCGCCAGCCGCCGCCGCTCCTCGGGCAGCGTGTCCCACCACTGCGCCAGGCTGGCCTGCACGCGCGACCGCAGCTGCAGCCAGCGAGCCGCCAGCGCGCTGACTGCCGTGGCGCAGGCGGCGCGGAGCTCACGAACGCGCGGCGACGCCGGCAGCCAGGATAAGCCCGACAGCGAGGGCAACGCCGGCAGTGCTGGCCATGACCAGCCGCGCGACAGCCAGGTGGGCCGCCGAAATGACTGCTGGAGCCAGCGCGGCGGGCGGCGCGCGGCAGCAGCCCGGGACTCGGCCGCGACCAGGATGGGAGTGAGCGCGCCCTCCATCGCTGCCATGGATTTGAAGCGCTGCCCCGGAGATTTGCCCGTGGCCTTGAAGAACCAGGCGTCGAAGCCGCGCGGCACCCTGCCCAGCTCGGAAGGGGCCGTGGGGCGCTCGGTGCAGATCTGGATGGTGAGATCCCCCACGGTGCGCCCCGAGAACGGGCAGCGCCCCGTCAGGCACTCGCAGGCGACGATGGCCATGGCCCAGAGATCCGTGCGGTAGTCCACCGTGCAGCTGCCGCGCGCCTGCTCCGGGCTCATGTATTGCGGCGTGCCCAGCAAGGTGCCCATCTTGGTGCCCACGTGCGTGAACGACAGCGCCTCGCTCTTCACCTTGGCGATGCCGAAGTCGACCAGCTTGGTGATCTCGTACGGCCCCTCGCGCGACAGGAAGATGTTCGAGGGCTTGATATCGCGATGTACCACCCCCAGCGAGTGCGCCTTGGCCAGCGCGCGCGCCACTTCGCCGAAGATCTTGCGCAGCTCACCCGGGCTGAGCGGTCCGCGCTCCGCGAGCCGCACGTCCAGGCTCTCGCCCTCCAGAAACTCCATCACGATGTAGGGAACGCCGTCCTCCACCCCGGAGTCGAACACCTGCACCACGTGCGAGCTGCGGACGGCCGCGGCGGAGCGTGCCTCCTGCAGGAAGCGACCGCGCATCTCCTGATCGCGCGCGAGCAGCGGATCCAGCAGCTTGACCGCCACGGGGGTCCGCAGCTGGGTGTGCTCGGCACGCCAGATGGTGCCCATGGCGCCTTTGACGATCGGCTGCTCCAGCCGATAACGGCCCCCGATCACCGTTCCGGCAGACCCCCAGCTGGTAGTGGCTTGCATCCATTGACTCCGAACCCCCCAAACTACTCAGCCTAGCGGCGATCTGCCCTTCCTCGTCCCAGCGATCTGGCAAGCGAGCCACATTTGTCCGCAGATGTGCATTGCGCCGCAGGCGCAGCGCGGCTGTCGTGGCAGCGTGCCACATCTGCTCACTCCTGCTCGCGCCAGCGCGGATCCGCTGTCTCGCCATTGTTTCACGCGCGATGCCTTCACGCGCGATGCCTTCACGGGCGATGGTTCACGCGCACTGCAGCGACGGCGCCTGCAGCGCGAGCTGCGGAAGCTGAGGGCTGCGGCGCAGCGGGGCTGGCGGCGGGTCTGCGTAGAAGCGCGCGCTCACGTTGAGCTCCGAGCCGCTCTTGCCGAGCAGCTCGTCGATCCAGCCGAGCACGATACGGCCATGCCGGCGCGGCGCAGCCAAGGTGACGCTGGAGCCGCGCTCCAGGAGCGGCAGCAGCTCCTCCAGCAGCTGTACGGAGCTCGCGGGCTCTGCCGGCGGCGCGCCGACGACATACCAGAGCGAGCCGATGTGCTCGCGCGCCTGGATGCGAGCGGCCCTCTTCAAGACACGCTGCTTGAAGTCGTCGCTACGCTCGTGGGCTGCACGAGACAGGACATACGTCGATTCCTGGCTGGGCCGGTGCGCGCCCACTGCCAGCGCGGCGGCGGGGGAGCCGTCCACGATGAACAGCTCGGTGCGAGGCTTGTCGCAGCCAGATCGGATTGCGGTTTGCACGATCGCCTGTAGAGCACGGGCCGTGCCAGCCAGCGTACCGGCTGGGAACCACAATCTTTACAATGCCTTTACGCAGCCCGCTCGCGAGCCATGCGGCGCATCGCCTCGCATGGGGAGAAACGCTGCGCGCACTCTGGCGTCGCCCACGATCGATACGCGCCGACCGGCATAGCTCCCGGCCCTGTGGGCCGCCACAAAAGCGCGTGGGTAGCGACAAACGCCCCGTGGCAGCTGCGCGCTTGCGGGGCACTTTGCGCCGCAAATCTCGATGGCATCGCCAGCTCGAGAGAGCTGACCTAGGGTGAGCCGGTGGTCCAGGGCGCCGGTCAGGATCGCGATTTTCCCAGCGCACCATCCGGCGCCGTGGTGATGATCGTCGATGATGACGACGAGATTCGGGATGCGCTGGGCGACGTGCTCGCGGAGCGGGGCTACGGGGTGATCGCGGCGAGTGACGGACGGCAGGCCTTGGCACGTCTCGAGCAAGGCCAACGTCCCGATGCCATTTTCCTCGACCTGTGGATGCCGGTGATGAATGGGTGGGAGCTTCTGGAGGCGCTTGCCTCCAACCCCCAGCTCAGCGCCATCCCTCGCGTCGTGCTGACGGCCGCACGCGGGCAAAAAGCTCGAGATCTCAACGTGGCGGAGGTGTTGATGAAGCCGGTACGGCTCGAGCAGGTGCTCGGGGTGGCTGGGCGCCTCACCGCCAAGTGACAGAGCCAAGTTAACCGCCAGTAGACGACAAGGAGCGGCAATGCGGGCTAGCCCGGACACATGTTCAGTTGCCACGCGCGTGGAGCAAGACGACCCTGACTCGATGATTGATTCAGACGAGGTCCCGGTAGAGGCCAGGCAGCCTCGCATCTCGTTGCTCCTCGTTGAAGACGACGACGAAATCCGTGCATCGCTCGAGGATGTGCTGACGGACTTCGGCTACGACGTGCGCTCGGAGCCGAGCGCCGACGCCGCCCTGCCCACGCTGCACCAGCACCTGCCGGACATGATCGTCTCGGACGTGCGCATGCCGGGCATCAGCGGCATCGAGTTCTGCAAGCGCCTGATGGGGGACGGGCCGCTCGTGCCTGTGGTGCTGATGACGGCCTTCGGCGACGTGGAGATGGCCGTCGATGCGCTGCGCGCCGGCGCCTTTGACTTCATCACCAAGCCGATTGCGCTGGAGCAGCTGAAGACCGTGCTGGAGCGGGCCGTGCAACACGCAGAGCAGCAGCGGCGCAGCAAGAGCGGCATCGTGCGCCTGGAGGATCCGGAGATCCTCGACGGCTCGCGCCACGGGCTGATCGGCTCCAGCAAGGTCATGCGCCAGCTGATGGACCGCATCTCGCGGGTGGCACCGACGGACGCGACGGTGCTCATCACGGGCGAGAGCGGCACGGGGAAAGAGCTGGTGGCGCGTGCGGTGCACGCGCGCAGCCCGCGCCGGGAGGGGCCCTTCGTGGCGCTCAGCTGCGCGGCCATGCCGGCGGACCTCCTGGAAGCGGAGCTGTTCGGGCACCGGCGGGGCGCCTTCACTGGCGCAGCCGAGTCGCGCGATGGGCTGCTGCAAAGCGCGCACGGCGGCACCTTGTTCCTGGACGAGATCGGCGACATGCCGCTGGACCTGCAGCCCAAGCTGCTGCGCGTGCTGGAGGACCCGCGCGTGCGCCCGCTGGGCGGAGCGCACGAGATGGTGCTCAACGTGCGGGTGGTGGCTGCCACCAATCGCGACCTGGAGCAAGCCGTTGCCCAGGGCACCTTCCGCGAAGACCTGCTGTACCGGCTCAACGTGCATCACATCTGCATCCCTCCCCTGCGCGAGCGCACGGGTGACGTGGCTGAGCTGGCGAGGTACTTCCTGCGGCGCGGCGGGCGCAATCTGCAGCTGACCCCCGAGGCAGAGCGGCTGCTGTCCGCGCACGCCTGGCCGGGTAATGTGCGCGAGCTGGAGAACTGCCTGAGCTCCGCGGCGGCCCTCGCCACCACACCGTACATCAGCGTGCGTGAGCTGCCGGCGCGGCTACAGATCCCGAGCCTGGGACAGGAGCAGCAGGTCACGGAGGAGTCGGCCTCCCTCGAGGAGGTCGAGCGGCGGTATATCGAGGTCGTGCTGCGCGCCACCGGCTGGAACAAGGCCCTTGCCGCCCGCAAGCTCGGTATCGATCGCGCCACTCTGTATCGTAAGCTGCTGCGGCTCGGGTTGAGCGAGCCACAGTAGCCCGAGGGGGCAGGCTCCGGTCACGAGGCTCCGGTCACGAGGCTCCGGTCACGAAGCTCTGGTCACGAAGCTCCGGTCACGAAGCTCTGGTCACGAAGCTCCGGTTACCGGAGCTGTCGCTCGCTCTCCGGCGATGGGCGGCTCGCGCAATGCGGGCCGTCTCGTGGTCTCGGCTCGAAGTCCCGCTGGGCCGCGCCGCTTGCCTCGCCAGCGTTCGCTACCTGGCGCTCACTGCCCGACCTTCCTGCCCGACCTTCGCCGTCCAGCGTTCGCTTCCCGACCCAACAAAGCTCGACGGCCCCCACTCCATCCTGCGCGCCATCGGCGCGGGTAGAGTGGGGGCTCGGCTCCCCCCCCGACGGACCAGCCCCCCCCGGCTAGCCCGCAGCCTCGCCGTATTCTTTCAGCTTCCGGTATAGCGTCTTGCGATCCAACCCGAGGCGACGCGAGGTGAGCGCCTTGTTGCCGCCCACCGAGCGCAGGACCTCCAGGATGTGCTGGCGCTCCAGCTCGCGCAGCGAGATCAAGTCGTTCACGTCGCGCTCGGGCGCGAGCGCCTCTTGCCCGCGCACGCGCTCCGGCAGATCCGGCGCGGTGATGTGATCATAACGGGCGCAAGCGGCGGCGGAGACGATGCAGTGCTCGAGCTCGCGCACGTTGCCCGGCCAGCGATAGGCGAGCAGCGCGCGCGCCGCGCCAGGCGTGAGCCCCACCACGGGACGCAACGCCGTGCTCTCCCGCTGGATGAAGTGCTGGGCGAGCAACAGCACGTCGTGCCCGCGCTCGCGCAGCGGCGGCACCACCAGTTGAATCACATTCAGCCGGAAATACAGATCTTGCCGGAAGCGACCGGCCGCGACCTCTTGCTCGAGATCACGGCTGGTGGCGGCGATGATGCGCGCGTTGAACGGCACCTCTTCCCGCTGCCCGAGCGCGCGCAGGCTGCGCTGCTGCAGGGCGCGCAGCAGCTTGGCCTGCACCTCGAGCGGCATGTCCGCCACCTCATCCAGGAACAGCGTACCGCCCGTGGCGCGCAGCAAGAGCCCCTTGCGATCTGCGACGGCTCCGGTGAAAGCGCCGCGCAGGTGCCCGAACAGCTCGCTCTCCAGCAGCTGCCGCGGGATGGCGCCCAGGTTCGTCACCAGGAACGGCCCTGCCGGGTGCGGGCCATGCGCGTGCAACGTACGGGCGACGATCTCCTTGCCCGTGCCGCTCTCCCCCGTGATGAGCACGGTGGCCTCGGAGCGCGCCACCCGCTCGATCAGCAGCTTCAGCCGACGCAGCGAAGTGCTCTCACCGATCAGCTCCGGAAAGGGCGTGGCCGGGACTGGGCCTGCTTGCAGGCGAGACAGCTCGCGCCGCAGCTCGATCAGCTCGAGCGCCTGGCGCAAGCGATTGACCACCGCCGCTGGCTCATCCCCATCGGGCACGAAATCAAACGCCTGGGCCCGGATCGCGCGGATGGTGTCCTCCAGTGAGGGGCTGTTGCCCAGGATCATCACCTCGGCAGCCGCGCCGACCTCGATCAAGCGACGGCATAGCTCGGATGGATCATCGGCTCCCGGTGCGATCACCGCCATGTCGAAGCCGGCACCCGCGGCCTCTTCGAGCCGCGGAACACGCACCACCTTGAACCGCCTCTGCAAGGCGCTCAACACCGGAGGCGCGATCTTGTCATGCTCATCAACGACCAAGAGGCGCGCGCTCATGTCCTCACGTTCTCATCCCCTGCGGCCCTACCGCAATGCAGAATCCTGCCCTCGAACGCTGGAAGTTGCAAATGGCGTCGACGCGAACACCGCATTTCGATGCAAGTGCGCAGATCGCACCCATGTTGGGCGTGACCGAGTGCCACACCGAAGCAAGTTGCCACAGTGCAAACCCAGTGTGTTGCCAGCAGTGGACACGACTGCTCGTGAGCTCGTGAGCCCGCGCCGCGAGTCGTGCGCTCATGGCCGCGCTCTCGTCATCTGACCGCAACACGGCCGCTCTCGCTGCGCAGCTTTCACGGGCATTTTGCTGCCCGCGCGTAACGTCAGCGGGCGCTCGCTCCGAGCGCGCTGCAGCGGATGCAGTCGTAACATGAAGGGTCTATGCTGCCGCCGCGCGCTCCGTTTTCAACGTCGTGACCGCGCACCGGAGGCTCTCGATGCTGTCTCACTCCGCGCCCGCTCTCGATGCGCCGATCACCGATGTGCTGCCCGCCTCTCTGGTACTGCGCACCTTGCGCGCTCTGCGCCGCGGCGACATGGAGACATCGCTGCCCGGTGAATACATCGGGCTGGGCGGCGAGATCGCCCGCGAGCTGAACGAGGTCATCGACCTGCAGCGGCGGATGACGCTCGAACTGGGCCGCGTGAGCCACGTGGTGGGTAAGGCCGGGCGCCTCTCGCAGCGCGCGCAGGTGCCGGACGCCGCGGGCAGCTGGGCGTCTTGCCTGCGCTCGGTCAACGATCTGATCGATGATCTGGTGCAGCCCACCACCGACGTGGGCAGAGTGATCGGGGCCGTCGCTGCCGGCAACCTGTCGGAGACGATGACCCTCGAGGTCGATGGCCGCCGGCTGCGCGGGGAGTTCCTGCGCACCGCGCAGATGGTCAACGGCATGGTCGAGCAGCTCAGCGCCTTTGCCAGCGAGGTCACGCGCGTCGCCCGCGAGGTGGGCATGGAGGGCAAGCTGGGCGGGCAAGCCCGGGTCAAGGGCGTGGCCGGCACCTGGAAGGCTCTGACGGACAACGTCAACCTGATGGCGGGCAACCTCACGGCTCAGGTGCGCAACATCGCCGAGGTCACCACCGCCGTGGCGAAGGGTGACCTGTCGAAGAAGATCACCGTCGACGTGAAGGGCGAGATCCTGGCGGCCAAGAACACCATCAACACGATGGTGGATCAGCTCAACGCCTTCGCCAGCGAGGTCACGCGCGTCGCCCGCGAGGTGGGCACCGAGGGCAAGCTGGGCGGACAGGCCAAGGTGCCCGGGGTGAGCGGCACGTGGGAGGACCTGACCGACAGCGTGAACACGATGGCGTCCAACCTGACGGGTCAGGTGCGCAACATCGCCGAGGTCACCACGGCGGTGGCAGAGGGTGACCTGTCCAAGAAGGTGACGGTGGACGTGAAGGGCGAGATGCTGGCCCTGAAGAACACCATCAACACCATGGTGGATCAGCTCAATGCCTTCGCCAGCGAGGTCACGCGCGTCGCCCGCGAGGTGGGCACCGAGGGCAAGCTGGGCGGGCAGGCAAAGGTGCCCGGCGTGGCCGGCACCTGGATGGACCTGACCGACAACGTGAACTCGATGGCCAGCAACCTGACCAACCAGGTACGCGGCATTGCCCGGGTGGTGACGGCGGTGGCCGGGGGAGATCTCACCCACAAGCTGGCGCTGGAGGCGCGCGGTGAGATCGCCGAGCTGGCCAGTACCATCAACGGCATGACCGGCACGCTTGCCATCTTCGCCGAGCAGGTGATCACGGTGGCGCGCGAGGTGGGGGTGGAGGGCAAGCTGGGCGGGCAGGCAAAGGTGCCGGGCGCCGCTGGCACCTGGCGCGACCTGACGAATAACGTCAACCAACTCGCCGAGAACCTGACCTCCCACATTCGCGCGATCGGCACGGTGGCCACCGCGGTGACGAAGGGTGATCTCACCCGCTACGTGGCGGTGGAGGCCTCCGGCGAGATGGCTGCCCTCAAGGACAACATCAACGAGATGATCCGGAACCTGAGGGAGACCACGCAGAAGACCACCGAGCAGGACTGGCTCAAGACCAACCTGGCGCGCTTCGCGCGCATGATGCAGGGCCAGCGCGATCTGGCCACGGTGGCGCGGCAGATCCTGGCGGAGCTGGCGCCGCTGGTGCGCGTGCAGCAGGGCGCCTTCTACATCGCCGAGGCCGACGCGAGCGGCGAGGTGGCGCTGAATCTGCTGGCCAGCTACGCAGCGGGGCCCAACCTGGTGCACCACTTTCGTCTGGGCGAGGGCCTGGTGGGCCAGTGCGCGCTGGAGAAGCGCAAGCGGCTGCTGGAGGATGTCCCCGGCGACTACTACCGCGTGCGGTCGGGGCTGGGCTCCAGCAGCCCGCGCAGCCTGGTCATCCTGCCCGTGCTGTTCGAGGGTGAGGTAAACGCCGCGATCGAGCTGGCCTCTCTGGGCCAGCTGAGCCCGGTGCATGAGGTGTTCCTGGATCAGCTGACCGAGAGCATCGGCATCGTGGTCAACACCATCTCCGCCAGCATGCGCACGGAAGCGCTCTTGATGCAGTCACAGTCGCTCACGCAGGAGCTGCAGAGCCAGCAGGAAGAGCTCCGCCAGACCAACGAGCGCCTGCAGCATCAAGCCGCCACCTTGCAACAGTCGGAGGAGCGCCTGACCTTGCAGCAGGAGCAGCTGCGGCGCACCAACGAGCAGCTGGAGGAGAAGGCCAAGCTGCTGGAGATTCGCAACCGCGAGATCGAGTTTGCCAAAGTCGACATCGAGGAGAAGGCCGAGCAGCTGGCGCTGACGTCTCGCTACAAATCCGAGTTCGTGGCCAACATGTCGCACGAGCTGCGTACGCCGCTGAACAGCTTGCTGATCCTGTCGCGCATGCTGGCGGACAACGCGGACGGCAACCTGACCGACAAGCAGGTGGCCTTCGCCCAGACCATCCATGCCTCGGGCAATGATCTGCTGAGCCTGATCAACGACATCCTGGATCTGTCCAAGATCGAGTCGGGCACCCTGGCGGTGGAGCCGAGCGAAGTGCTACTGGAGGATCTGCTGGCGCACGTGGAGCAGGGCTTCCGCCATGTGGCTCTGGAGAAGGGGCTGGAGTTCACGGTGGGCCTCGCGGGGCGGCCGCCCATGGCCATCTTCACGGATCCCAAGCGCCTGCAGCAGGTGCTGAAGAATTTGCTCTCGAATGCCTTCAAGTTCACCGAGCGCGGCAGCGTGACGATGACGGTATCGGCCGCCAGCTACGGCTGGAGCCGCGAGCACGCCATCCTCAACCGCGCCGAGTGCGTGGTGGCGTTCAGCGTCAACGACACCGGCATGGGCATCGCAGAGGACAAGCAGCGCATCATCTTCGAGGCCTTTCAGCAGGCGGACGGCACCACCAGCCGGCGCTTCGGAGGCACGGGGCTGGGCCTGTCGATCAGCCGCGAGATCGCCAACCTGCTCGGCGGCGAGATCCGCGTGGTGAGCGTGCTCGGCAGCGGCAGCACGTTCACCTTCTATCTACCCTCGCAGTTCGTGCCCACGCAGAGCGAGCGAGTGCGCCGGCCAGCGCTGACTGCCGCCGCCCCCGCCTCCTCCCCGTCCGAGCGACCCTCCGCGCCCCCCACCACCCCGGAGCGCATCAGCCCGACCGAGGGCTGCTTGCTGTTGCTGGGCGACGACGACCCCGAGCTGCGCGAGAATCTGCGCCAGTGCGTCGAGCGCCTCGGCCCCGGCCAGGGCTCCGTCGAGCTCGCTGATGCGCCGAACGGCGAGACCGCGGCGGAGCAGGGCCTGTGTGTCGAGGGGCTCATGCTCGACGCCTTCGCCAGCGAGGAGCTCGGCACCGCGCCGGCGCAGCTGGCCAAGCTACGCCCCAGCGCGGTGGTGCTGGAGCTGCGCTCGCGCGAGCTGGAGGCCTGGATGGCGCTCGACCGCATCAAGCACAGCCTGCTCACCGCGCACCTGCCGGTGCTGGCCCTGGTGGCCCCGGAGGATCGGCACAAGGCGCTGCGCATGGGCGCGGCCGCGGTGGCGCCGGACGGGGGTGAGCCGGAGCTGACCCAGACCGAGCTGGCCCGGGGCCTGAGCGCGCTCGCGCCCTTCTCCGGGCAGCAGCCGCGGCGCCTGCTCATCGTGGACGAAGACGCGCGCAAGCTGAGCCAGCTGGTCTCCTTGCACAGCGGCGAGGGCGTGGAGGTGCGAGCGCTGTCGAGCGTAGCCGACGCCCGGCTGGCCCTGGCCGCGGAGAGCTATCAGTGCGTGGTGTTGAGCGTGGGCGCCTCGGGGCGCTTGCTGGAGCTACTGGGCTCGGCAGCGCTGACAGGGCCGGTGATCGTGCACGCGGCGCGCGCCCTGAGCGAGGCGGAGCTCTCCACCATCGAGGCCCAGAGTGCGCGCCTGCGGCTCGAGCTGACCCAGAGCTCGGAGCAGCTGCTGCGCGCGAGCTGCCTGCTATTGCACCGCCCGGCGGACACGCTGAGCAGCGCGCAGCGCCGGCTGCTGCTGGAGGGCCTGCAGCGGCATGCAGCCCTGACCGGGCTGCGCGTGCTGATCATCGACGATGACGTGCGCAACATCTTTGCCATGACCAGCGCGCTGGAGCGCCACGGCGCCGAGGTGGCGTACGCCGACAACGGCAGCCAGGGTCTGGAGCTGCTGAACGGGGGCCCCGCGGTGCACGCGGTGCTGGTGGACATCATGATGCCCGATCTGGACGGCTACGAGGTGATGCGGCGCATCCGCGCCCAGCTGCGCCACAGGGCGCTGCCGCTGATCGCCGTCACCGCCAAGGCCATGGCCGCCGACCGCGAGAAGTGCATCCTCGCCGGCGCCACGCACTATCTGGCCAAGCCCGTCGACGCAGACCAGCTGGTCTCCGCGCTGCGGGTGGCCACCACTAGCTGAAGGGGAAAGCTCGAGACCATGTCGCAAGCGCCGAATAACAGCGTCGAGCCCGTCGATATCTTGCTCATCGACGACCGCACGGAGGATCTACTGGCACTGGCGCATGTGCTGGCGGGGCCAGAATACCGGGTGCAGATGGCGCGCTCGGGCGCCGAGGCGCTCAAGCGCCTGCTCGAGCAAGACTTCGCCGTGATCCTGCTGGACGTGTTCATGCCGGTGATGGACGGTTTCGAGCTGGCCTCGCTGATCAAGCAGCGCGAGCGCAGCCAGCAGACGCCCATCATCTTCCTGACCGCGGCCGGCTCGGACCTGTCACAGATTTATCGGGGCTACTCGCTGGGCGCGGTGGAGTACCTGAACAAGCCCATCGATCCCGACGTGCTCCGGGCCAAGGTGCGCATCTTCGCCGATCTGTTCCGGAAGGATCGCCGCCTGGAGCGTCAGGCCGAGGCGCTGCGCCAGAGCGAGCGGCGCGAGCGCGAGGTGCTGCTGACGGAGCTGCGCCACAATGCCGAGCGGCGCTACCTGCACCTGGCCGAGGCCATGCCGCTCAGCGTCTGGACGGCGGACGCTCGCGGCAACCTCACGTACACCAACCGTTACTGGAACCAGTACACCGGGCTCACCGCCGGCGATCTGCGCGGCCGCTCCTGGCTGGACGCGGTGGACCCGGCCGAGCGCGAGGCATGCGGCGAGGCCTGGCGCGAAGCCGTTGCCACTGGCCAGCCCTACGAGCGGCAATGCCGGCTGCTGCGCGCTGGCGACGGCGCCTCGCGCTGGCACCTCTCGCGCGCCGTGCCCGAGCGCACGGAGTCGGGTCAAATCCTGGGCTGGGTGGGCACTCACGCCGACATCGAGGACGCCAAGCGCGCCATCCTGGCCCGCGATGAGTTCCTGTCCATCGCCTCGCACGAGCTGCGCACCCCGCTCACCGCGCTCAAGCTGCGGCTGCAGTCGGTGTTGCATGCGCGCGACCTGCCGGACAAGGCGCAGCACCGGCTGGACAGCGCCGTGACCCAGACCGAGCGCCTGGAGCGGCTGATCGAGAACCTGCTCGACGTCTCTCGCATCACCACCGGCCACCTCGACCTGGAATCGGAGGTATTTGATCTGTCCGAGCTGGCGCAGGACGTGACCGAGCGCTTCCGCGAGCAGGCCGCGCGCGGCGGCACCTCGGTGGAGCTGGCCGCGCCCGAGCCCGTGCTGGGCCGCTGGGATCGCCTGCGGCTCGAGCAGGTGGCGACCAACCTGCTATCGAATGCGCTGAAGTTTGGTGAAGGCCACCCCATAGAGGTGGCGGTGCAAGGCGACTCGTCCCACGCCACCTTGACGGTGGCCGACCGTGGCATCGGCATCGCGCCGGAGAACGTGGACCGCATCTTCCACCAGTTCGAGCGCGTGGTGGGCCACCGCACGTACGGCGGGCTGGGCATGGGCCTGTACATTGCGCAGCAGATCGTGCAGGCGCACGGCGGGAGCGTGCGGGTGGAGAGCAGCAGCGGTCAGGGCTCGCGCTTTCACGTCATCTTGCCGCGCTGACCGCTCGAGCACGTTTGTTTCGGCGGACTTGTTTCGGCCGACTTGTTTCAGCAGATTTGTTCCAGCCGAGCTGTTTCAGCAGATTTGTTGCCCCGGCAAGATTTGTTTCCGCCGCCGCATTTCTGCTCGCGCATGACGATGAACGACGAGAGCAGACGCATGCGGCCAGAATGCGCGAGCGATCTGCGCTGCTGGGCTGCTTTCACGGCGTGTCGCGTTTGAGGACCGCGAATCATGCGATCGCGTAATGCAACGCGGCGAATTGAGCGCAGCGTTGTACCAGGCAACACTGGTGGAAAAACCGCCATGTTATGCTGGCCGCATGTCATACCTGTATGGCGACTCCACTACCTTCCCCTATGACGTCGATTACATCGAGCTCGCTCGTGGCGCGGTAGACTGCGCGCTGCAGCTGTTCTCGGCCCAGCAGGCCATCGCCAGCGCACTGGTGAGAGAAGAAGCGCAGAACCAGCAGCGCAGCGTGCAACGCGGCCGGCTCACCTCCATGGGTGAGGTGCTGGAGCGCGCGCTCGAGCCCTTCCTGCGCGGTGACTCGGAGCCCACGGCGCAGGCAGCCCTGCGCGTGTTGCAGGGCGCCAAGGCTTGCCTGGAGGAGCAGCGCGGCGAGGGCGAGCGCCTGGCGACGGACGCAGCCTCGCACGCTCAGCACGTGATCCAGCGCGCCGGTGAGTCGGCGCATCGCGCGCTGGAGGCATTTCTGGTCCGGCACGACGTGCCGGAGACCGAGCTCGGCCTGCAGCTGGAGTGCAACGGCGAGGGCTACGCGGGCACCGTGAGCGTGCGCAGCCCCTTCGGGGTGAGCGCCACCTTCGCGCTGCGCATCAGCCCGGAGCATCCGTGGGCCCGGCTGCGGCGCGTGGCGGATCTGACCGGCAACCTCGAGGTCCACTTGCCGCAGCCCTCCGGCTGGATCTCGCGGCGAGTGGAGATGGCACCCGTCAAGCTGGAGCGCATGTTCGTGACCAGCGTGCGGGTCGCCGGCACCGAGCTGGAGCTGGTGCTGCGCAAGAGCGCGAGCGGCGGCAGCGGCTATCGTGCCTCCGTGGATCTGCGCGGCGCCCGCGGCGTGCGGCTCTCGCCCGTGGACGAGAACGGCGCGGCCGATACCGATCCGCCGCTCACCCTCGATGGCGAGGACGACAGGCGCATGCAAGAGCTGGCGCATCGCGTGCTCGACTCGGTGCAGGGGCTGACGGGGCTGCGTGGCAGCATGCGGAGCGTCTCACTCGACGATCACCCGCTGTCGCAGCTGGAGTGGCCGGAGACGGTGGCCCATCGCCTGCTGACCGAGCTGGCGCCGATTGTGATGGAGATCTCGCGGCGCTCCGGCGCCCCTGGTGAGCTGGTGCTGCGCCGCGACGTGGGCGACGGGCGGCGCGAGGAGATCTACGTCACCAAGGCCGAGCTGTGGGAGCGGCTGCTGGTGCTGCCGCCCGAGCGGCGCGTGCCCTTCGCGGCGCTCGGCATCAATCCGCCGCTGGTCACCCCCGTGGCGGAGGCGCCCGTCTCCTCTACCCCGATGACCTTGGACGGCGCTCCGCCCCTGTACGAGCTGCCCGGAGCAGCCGTGGCGAGCGCCGGCCCCGCCGCCTGAGCGGCCCGGCGGGCACCGGCGTTGCGCTCGAGTTACCGCGCAGTTCGTTGCGCGGGTTGCCACCGACAGGGCCACGAGCGAACACCTGGTCAGCACGCCAGCGCTACGATAATGGTGGCGCATGAGGTGGGGTCTCATCGTGGCTGTGGCGTGCGCGCCGGGGCTCGCTTGTGGCGGCGGCGAACCCGGCGAGCCGCTGGGGACTCGCGAGCAATCCATCGTGGGTGGCGTGCTGCTGCGCTCCGCGGAGCTCGACCACACCGGTGCGCTGGTGCTCGTCAATGGCGTGACGTCACAGCCGTCCGCGTTCTGTACGGCCACGTTGATCGGCCCCGAGACGCTCGTCACCGCCAAGCACTGCGCGTTCCGGGTGCTGCAGGCCGAGCAGGTCGGCGTGGCCACCGGCTGGGTCGCGGGGCCTTCACTGGCAGAGGCGACGGAGCTGCTCTCGATTGCGGCGGTGCTGCTCGATCCCGTCAGCCAGGGCGGCTTCCTCGGCATCGGGCGTGACGTGGCGGTGCTGCAGCTGGATCAGCCGTCGGCTGCGCCCGTGGCCGAGCCCGCGCAACTGGGCGACGAGCACGTGGGCCAGTCGATGCTCTCCATCGGCTACGGCGTGTTCACCCCCAGCGGCGCCATCGACGGCCAGCGCCGTGTCGGCAGAGAAGCCGTGGCGGCGGTGCGCGGCAGCGCATACGCGGCGCTGCTCGGTAGCTTCGAGAACTTCGTGGAGTGGACCTTCACGGGCGAGGTGACCAGCGCCAACGTCCTCGCCGGATTCGCCCCGGGCGACGTGCAGCTGCTGCGGCTGCTGTCCAGCTTGCGCAGCGAATACGAGGCGGCGCAGCTGCTCGACGGCTACGAAGCCGTGACGGGCCGCGCACCGGGTGACACGCAGACGTGTGCAGGGGACTCGGGCGGGCCACTGGCGCAGCGCACGGAGGACGGCGGCTGGCGGACGTACGGGGTGGTCTCCGGGGGCCTGCCCTCCGCGCGCAGCATCTGTGACTACGGCTCGGTGTTCGCCGTGTTCGGGCCCGAGACGCTGGCGCTGCTCGACAGCGCGCGCAGCTGGACGGATCCGTGCGCGGACGTCCCGGCGCTGGGCGAGTGTCAGGGCAACCGTGCGCTGCGCTGCGAGACGAGCCTGGGCGGTGGCGTGCGCCGCCTGGTCGAGCGCGACTGCGGCGCCAGCGGTGAGACGTGCGCCATGGGTCCAGCAGGGCCAGCCTGTGCCGAGGTCGCTGCCGGCCCTGACGGCGCTACAGGGCTGAACGGCTCAGACGCGGGTCGTGCACGGGCGGGCGAGGCAGCAGCGTCTGCCGACGCCGGCTGACCCCGCCACGTGGGGTTCAGGCTGCGCTCACTTTTCCACGAAGGCGCGCTCGATGGTGTAGTGCGCCGGATCGTGGCTCGAGCCTTCCTTGAAGCCCATGCTCTCGAGCATCTGCACCACGTCTTCCAGCATGCGCGGCCCACCGCAGACGAGCGCGCGATCTTCTTCCGGGTTCATCTGGGGCAGGCCCAGATCCGCGCACAGCTTGCCGGCCTTGATCAGATCGGTGAGGCGCCCCTGATTGCGGAACGGCTCCCGGGTGACCGTGGGGTAGTAGTGCAGCTGCTTGCTCACCTGCTCGCCGATGAACTCGTGCTGCGGCAGCTCTTTCTCGATGTAGTCCTGGTAGGCCAGATCGTTCACGTGGCGCACGCCGTGCACCACGACCACGTGCTCGAAGCGCTCGTACGTGTCCGGATCGCGGATGATGCTGAGGAACGGCGCGAGCCCCGTACCCGTGCTGAGCAGGTACAGGCGCTTGCCCGGCAGCACGTTGCTGATCACCAGGGTGCCCACGGGCTTGTTGTTCACCAGCACCTGGTCGCCCACCTGGAGGTGCTGCAAGCGCGAGGTCAGCGGGCCGTTCTGAACCTTGATGCTGTAGAACTCGAGGTGCTCCTCGTAGTTCGGGCTGGCGACACTGTAGGCACGCAGCAGCGGGCGGCCCTCCACCTCCAGGCCCACCATCAGAAAGTGGCCGTTTTTGAAGCGCAATCCGCGATTGCGCGTACAGGTGAAGCTGAACAGCGTGTCGTTCCAGTGGCGGACGCTGAGCACTGTCTCGTGGCTCAGTTGACTCATGGCAGTGAATATAGAGCGGCGTAATTCATCTGCAAAACGGGATATTCCGCAATAGATATTCGGTCAACTCGATATGCGCTACACCCTCCGTCAGCTCGAGGTCTTCCTGGCAGTGGCGCGGAGCGAGAGCGTCAGCCGGGCCGCGGAGGAGCTGGGGATGTCCCAGTCGGCGGTCAGCGGCGCGCTGGCCGATCTGGAGCAACAGTTTGGCATCCGGCTCTTCGATCGCATCGGCAAGCGCCTGCGGCTGAGCGCGCTCGGCCGCTCCCTGCGGGCCCGCGCAGCGGCGCTGGAGGAGCAGGCCCGCGAGCTGGAGACCGCGCTCTCCTCGCGCAGCAACCTGGGTCCGCTGCGCATCGGCGCGACCCTGACCATCGGCAACTACGTGGCCATGCCGCTGGTCGCGCGCTACCTGACCGAGCACCCCGAGGCACGCATCGAGCTGTCGATCGCCAACACGGCCGAGATCACGCGCAAGGTGCAGAACTTCGAGATCGACATCGGGCTGGTGGAGGGCGAGCTGCGCGAGGCGGGGCTCAGGGTCACGCCCTGGTGCGATGACGAGCTGGTGGTGTTCGGCGCGCCCGAGCACCCCCTGTGCCAGAAGGACGCGCTGAGCGACGCCGATCTGCTGGCGGCGACCTGGATCGTGCGCGAGCCGGGCTCCGGCACTCGCCAGGCCTTCGAGCATGCCATGCGCGGCATCCTGTCTGATCTCGACATTGCGCTGGAGCTACAGCACACCGAGGCCATCAAGAGCGCCGTGGCGGCGGGGCTGGGGGTGGGCTGTGTCTCGCGCATCGCCGTGCACGACGCGTTTCGCCTGGGCAGCTTGATGCCGTGCCGGGTACCCCACCGGGACTTTCGCCGCCAGTTCTTCTTTGCGCTGCACGAGGAGAAGTACCTCAGCAGTGCCGTGCAGAGCTGGCTGGAGCTGTGCAGCAAGTGGTCGGTGGGGCTGGCTGCGGCCAGCGCGCCCAGCGCGAGCTGAGCAACTTACAGCGGGCAGTCCAGCGGGCAGTTGGAGCTGTTCTCCAGGTTCGCCTCGCACAGCAGATCCCCGCAGAAGCGGCCCAGGATGCAGTCGCGAGCGCAGTTGACCGTGCTCTCGCCGGCAGCGCAGTAGCCGTCGCCGCAGGTACCGGAGACGGTGCAGTCCTGAGCGCAGTTGCTGCTGTCCTCCGGCACCACACACACGCCGTCACCGCACACGATCGAGCCGTCGCAGTCGAGCGCGCAGGTGATGATGTCCTCACTGGTCGCGCACAGGCGGTCGCCGCAGAAGCCGCAGTCATTGGGGCAGTTGCTGCGCGACTCCCCCAGCGAGCACACCTCATCCCCACAGGAGCGGCAGTCCAGCGCGCAGCTCTGCGCGTCCTCGTCCTCGTCGCACTCGCCGTCACCGCAGGTCGGGGGGCAATCCTGGGGGCACTGCGCGCGCGGCTCGTTGCACACGTCATCGCCGCAGGTGCTGCAGTCGAGCTGGCAATTGACGGGCGTCTCGCTGCCGGCGCAGGTGCCGTCACCGCAGGTGTTGCAGTCCTGGATGCAGCTCTGCGGATCCTCGAAGGGGATGCTGCACTCACCGTCGCCGCACACGGCGCAGTCCTCGGTGCAGCCGCGCAAGGTCTCCTGACCCGCCGTGCACACGCCGTCCCCGCACTCCGCGCAGTCCTCGGGGCATGTCGCCAGTGACTCCGGAGACCGGCAGCGGCCGTCGCCGCAGATGTTGCAGTCCACGGCGCAGTTGAAGCGGTTCTCCCCCAGGGTGCAGCGGCCATCGCCGCACAGGCTGCAGTCCTCGGGGCAGCTGTCGACGTCCTCGTTGTCTTCGTCGCACAGGCCATCGTTACAGCTGGAGCAGTCCTCGAAGCAGGTCGCGCTGCTCTCGAGGCCCGTGCAGCGCAGATCCCCGCACACGGAGCAATCCTCGGGACAGCTGGTCACGCCTTCGCTCGCGGCACAGAACGCGTCGCCGCACACGTCGCAGTCGGCGGGGCAGTTCTCGTTCACCTCACAGATGGAGTTGCAGACGAAGCAGTCGCGGCGGCAGCTGCTGCGCGTCTCCCCCACCTCGCACACGCCGTTGCCGCAGATCTGCAGCACGATGCAGTCGCCCGGGCAGGAGGCGACGCTCTCCCCGGTGTTGCACACCCCGTTGCCGCAGCTCGCGCAGTCGCGCGAGCAGGACTCATCGACGTCGCAGGTGCCGTCGCAGGAGTCGATGGCGCAGTCGACGGGACAGCTGAGCCGACTCTCCGAGGGCCCACACGTACCGTCGCCACAGCTCGCCGTGGTGGAGCAGTCCCGCGGACAGCTGAGCGCCGACTCGCTGTCGTCACAGTCGCCATCGCCGCAGGTCTCGCGGCAGTCCAGGCTGCAGCTCTGCCCGCCCTCATCCCGGCTGCACACCGCGTCACCGCAGAAGCAATCGGCAGGGCAACCGGCGACTGTCTCGAGCCGCGGCTCACAGATGCCGTCGCCGCACACCTCGTAAACGATTTGGTTGTCACCCAGCGGTGCGCGGCCGCAGGCACCCACCGTACCCGCCGCAGCGAGCAGGAGAGCGCCCCAGCGGACCAAGCTCGACGCTAGACGTGGCTTCGCTCGACCGGAGTCCGTCCGCGGCATGATCTCACCCATTGAAACACGCCCGCCTGGCGCGCGCAAAAGGGCTGGCTGCGCTTCGGTACGGTTTCATTCTCTCTCGTTGCTCCCTCGCCGTCGTCCGGCCCACGCGCCGAGCAGCCGCCGACCCGCGACTGGCGACCTTCGAGATCGCGGCTGTCAGGACTCCAACCGCTGGGCTAGAAAGACGACCGCATGAGCGTGCCCGACGAAATGGATCACGATGCTTCCCATTGAGAAGTTGACGGCCATTCGCCGCCGGCGGGAGGAGCTCGATCAGCTCCTGTGCGATCCAGCGGTGATCGCCGACCACACCAAGCTGCAAGAATTCAATCGCGAGCGGAGCCAGCTGGGCGCTGTCGTGGAGGCCTTTGATGAATGGACCGACACGGAACGCCGGATCCGCGAAGACCGTGAAGCGCTTAGCGATCCCGAGCTGGGCCCATTGGCCGAGGAGGAGCTGCCGGGGCTGGAGAAGCAGCTCGCCGAGCTCGAGCAGCGCATCCAGGTGCTGCTCTTGCCGCAGGATCCGCGCGACGAGAAGAACCTGCTGCTGGAGATCCGCGCGGGCACCGGCGGGGAAGAAGCCGCGCTGTTTGCCGCGGATCTATTTCGCATGTACCTGCGCTACGCCGAGCCCCGGGGCTGGAAGGTGGAGGTGCTGAGCCGCAGCGAGGCAGCGCCCGGCGCCTACAAAGAGATCGTGGCGCTGGTCAGCGGGCAGCGCGTCTTCTCCACGCTCAAATATGAGGGCGGCGTGCACCGCGTGCAGCGGGTGCCCAGCACGGAGGCGCAGGGCCGCATCCACACCTCCACCGCCACGGTCGCCGTCTTGCCCGAGGCGGATGACGTGGAAGTGAACATCGACGACAAGGATCTGCGCATCGACATTGCCGCTTCCGGCGGCCCCGGCGGCCAGGCGGTGAACACCACCAACAGCGCCGTGCAGATCACGCACCTGCCGACGGGCATGATCGTCAAGTGCCAGGATGAGCGCAGCCAGCTGAAGAACAAGGCGCGCGCGCTCAAGGTGCTGAAGAGCCGCCTGCTGGATCTGGAGCTGAAGCGCCAGGCGGACGAGATCCGCGACGAGCGCCGCACGATGGTGGGCGCCGGCGAGCGCTCGGAGAAGATCCGTACCTATAATTTTCCGCAGAACAGGGTCACCGACCACCGCATCCAGCTCACCTTGCACAAGCTCGATCGCGTGATCGACGGAGACCTGGACGAGCTGCTGCAGGCCCTGGTTTCCTGGCACCAGGCCGAGCGTCTGAAGGGCGAGGGCTCGCCTCGCTTGTGAGGAAGCGCGTGAACGATCTGTCCCGACCGTCCAAGCAGGCTGGCGGTGCGCCCGCAAAGGAGCGCACGAAGGACTCCGGCAAGGGGCCGCGCCAGCACGGGGTGAGCCCGGAGGGCCTTTTGTGTGCGCTGGTGCTGGCGCCCGACACCTTTGCGCGCAATCGCTTCTTCGGGCTGTATGAGGACCCGGTGATGCGCCGCACGCGCCGGCGCGCGTATCACGTGCGCGCCATCCTGCGGCAGCTGCTGGGCCGCGGCAAGGAGAAGGCGCTGCTCATCGGCCGCTGGGAGCTGGACGATGATCGCGTGCTGTTGCGCTACCGCCTGGAAAACCTGAAGCTGGAGCGCACCACGGCACTGAGCGTGCTGGAGTCCGCGGTGCTCAGCTTTGCGCTGCATCGCGCCGGCCAGGGTGAGCTCGATCCGGAAGACCGCGCGCGGGTCGAGCGCGCGCTGGAGGGGCTGAGCGCCGAGTCGGCCGCTCCGACCACCTGAGCGCTCGCTGTCGAGCGCCGGCTACCGCGCGCCGTTCACGGCAAGGGTAGGCCCTTGTGGCCCGGGGCACTCTCGGGTCAGGCTGCGCGCCATGCACGAACGGCGTGGCTTTCTGAAGGGATTGTTTGGGTTGGGCACGGCGGCCTGGAGCTTGCCGCTGGTTGGCGGCGGGCTTGCCACCGGCACTGCTGCGGCGCAGACCCCGCCCCCACCGCCCGGGAAGAAGCTCGGCTACGCGCTGGTGGGCCTCGGCAGCCTGTCCGAGCACCAGATCGCGCCCGCGCTGGCCTCGAAGACCAAGCACTGCAAGCTGGCCGGGCTGGTCAGCGGCAACCCGGACAAGGCCAAGGCCTGGGCGCAGAAGTACGGGCTGCCCGAGCGCAGCATCTACAGCTACGACAACTTCGACCGCATCAAGGACAACCCCGACATCGACATCGTGTACGTGGTGCTGCCCAACAGCATGCACGCGGAGTTCACCATCCGCGCCGCCAAGGCCGGCAAGCACGTGTTGTGTGAGAAGCCGATGGCCGTCTCCGTCAAGGAGTGCGACCAGATGATCGCGGCGTGCAAGGCCGCCAAGGTGCAGCTGGCCATCGGCTACCGGCTGCACTTCGAGCCCAACAACCTGGAGATGGTGCGCCTGGCGCGCGAGAAGACGTTTGGCCGGGTGAAGGTGATCGAGGCGGCCGCCGGCTTCCCCATTGGCGACCCCCGCCAGTGGCGCCTGGACAAGAAGCTGTCCGGCGGCGGCTCGCTGCTGGACATCGGCATCTATGCCCTGCAGGCCGCCCGCTACATCGCTGGGGAAGAGCCCATCAACGTCTCCGCGCGCTGGTCTCGCACCGATCCAGTGAAGTTCAAGCCCGGGGTGGAGGAGTCCGTGCTGTTCACGCTGGAGTTCCCGAGCGGCATCCTGGCCAACTGCGCCAGCAGCTACGGCTGCAACCTCAACCGCTTCCGCGCGAGCGCCGAGCACGGCTGGTTCGAGGTGCAGCCCGCGCTGAACTACGAGGGCATCAAGGGCCGCTCGCGCTCGCAGCAGGGCCCCAAGGACTGGGACCTGCCCGTGGTCGATCACTTCGCCGCAGAGATGGACGACTTTGCCGAGTGCGTCGCCAGCGGCAAGCCCACGCGCGTACCGGGCGAAGAGGGCCGGCGCGATCAGCGCATCATGGCCGCCATCTACCAGTCGGCGGCCTCGGGCAAGACGATCGCGCTGTAGGGTGACCGCGTGAAGCCCGGCGCGGTACTGTCCCAGAAATATCGCCTGGTCTCGCTGCTCGGCGAGGGCGGCATGGGTGCGGTGTGGCGCGCGGAGGACGTGCGGCTGGGCTCGGCCCCGGTGGCCATCAAGCTGATGCACGGCAAGGACGCGGCCAATCCGGAGCTGCGCTCGCGCTTCGATGCAGAGGCGCGCATCGCCGCCAAGCTGCGCAGCCCGCACGTGGTGCAGCTGTACGACGTGGGGGTGGATGAGGCCACGGGCGCGCCCTTTCTGGCCATGGAGCTGCTCGAGGGCGAGACGCTGCACGATCGGCTGAGCCGGCTCGGTGCCATTCCGGCGGCGGAGGTCGCACACGTCGTCTCGCACGTCTCGCGCGCACTGACATGGGCGCACTCGCTCGGCATCGTGCACCGCGACCTCAAGCCGGCGAACATCTTCCTGGTGCAGAACGCGGACGCGGCGCTGGCGAAGGTGCTGGATTTCGGCGTGGCCAAGCGCGCGACGCAGTCCATCCAGCAGGGCCGTACGGCCACCGGTGTGCTGCTCGGGACGCCGCTGTACATGAGCCCGGAGCAGATCCTCAGCGCAAAAGACGTGGATCACCGCGCCGATCTGTGGAGCCTGGCGGTGATAGCGGTGCAATGCCTGACCGGGCGGCTGCCGTTCGACAGCGACAACCTGCCAGGGCTCGCGCTGCAGATCTGTCATGGCAAGGCCGCGCCGCCGTCGCGGCTCGGCGTCGTCCCGCAGGGATTCGACGAGTGGTTTGAGCGCGCCACCCGGCCACGCCCCGAAGAGCGCTTCCACTCGGCCACGCAAATGTCGGAGGCCCTGCGGGCGATCTGCGTTCCTCACGGCTCTGGCGCGGAGCCCGCACACTCCGTGAAGCGGGCCACGGTGGCAGCTGGGCCAGCCACCGAGCTCGCACCGGTGATGGCGGCGGCCAGCGTGATGCCCCTCAGCAGCACGGCGCTCCTGCCTCTGGGTACTCCGCGGCACAAGCGAGGAGCAATGGTCGGTCTACTGGGGGCGGCTGCCGTGGCCGTCGTCGCTGCGGCCTGGCTCGTGCCGGGGCGCGAGCCCGCGCTCCCGGTGCTGCCAGCCGCTGCCGTCAGCGCGCCAGCAGCCGTAAGACCGATGCCGGCTGCGCCCGCGCACGTTGCGCCGGCAGCTGCTGCGCCAGCCAGCGCTGCTCCGGCAGTCTTCCCAGCTCCTGCGCCCGCCGATGTGCCTGCGAGCAGCACCGCGCCGTTCGTGGCTCCGCTCCCGGCCGCCACAGCCTCGGAGGAGGAGGAGGCACCCCCCGCGCACGAGCCAGCCGCCCCTGTGCCCAGCCGCCCCAGCCGCACGCGCGACACGGCGGCCCGGGCGCGGCCGAGAGCGCCAACACGCACGAGCAGCAATGCCCGGTCAGTGCCCGCCTCCAGCTCGCCGCGGGCCACCTCGCCAGCGGCCAGCCCGCAGCCGGCGGCCGTGCAGCATGCCGCAGAACAGCGTGCCGCAGAGCAACCCGCAGCGCCGCCGGCGAGCCCCGCGCCAGATCCCTTCCGCACGTTCTAGGTAGAAGCTGCCTGGATCGAAGCTGCCTGGATCGAAGCTGCCGAGCTAGCAGCAGCTCAGGTAGCAGCAGCTCAGGTAGCAGCAGCTCAGGTAGCAGCAGC
>JAICQL010000319.1 GCA_025937895.1 Polyangiaceae bacterium
CCGACGTCACTGCTGCAACCGACGTCACCGCTGGCACCCGCCTCACTGCTGGCGTGCGCGTCGCTGCTGGCCGCTTCGCGACCGTTCGCCGTGTCACCCCAGACGTGTCCGCTCAGGACGGCCCGCTCGAGGTCGTGAAAGCCGTCCAGCTCCGTGTCGTGCGGCGGCAGACAATCGGGCTCCCCCGAGATGCGCACCGCAGCGAGTGCCGCCGCCACCTCTTCCCGCAGGTGCTTGACGGTGCGGCGCCGCGCGCGTTCGAGCCAGGCGAGCTCCGTCCTCGGCGTGGCGACGCGCACCAGCTGCAGCACCGCCTCTACACCGATCTCCCCGCGCCGCAACGTGTCCGCGATGCGCGGCAACGACTCCAACCGCAGCGCCAGCGCTCGCCGCGCCAGCACCGCAGACCGCGACAGGCCCAGCCGCTCGCGCGCATATTGGGCCTCCGTCGCATAGCCCAGCCGGCGCCAGCCGCCGGCTCGATGAAACCGCAACAGCAACACGGAGAGCTCCAACTCGTACGCGGCCAGCCGAGCGGCGAGCTGGCGCGCGGCGCCATCCAGCTCGGCGCTGGTACACGCCTGGAGCGAACCGCACCCCGCAGCTGCCTGCCATGCGATGTCACCGCTCAGGGACACACTCGGGGAGGGCACACTGCACAGCGGCTTCGGCCGTGCCAGCAGCCGTGCTCGCAAGCCCGGCTCGGTACAGGCCTCCGCGGCGCTGCTGCAGCGCTCGCGCTGCTCATCCCAGCGCTGCTGCGCTGCGGCTAGCGCATCGAGGCTATCCAGATCCAGCGCACCCGGCGGCAATGCAGCGAGCAGAGCACACTGGCCTTCAGCGAGCAGCGCTTCCGCCTGTGCTTCAGCGCCGAAGGTACCGAGCTGCTCGAGCAGCACGCGCGTGGCCTCCAGCAACCACGTCTCCTCGCGATCGATGGTGCAGCTGAGCGTACACGTAGGCTCACGTTCGGCACTGAGCACGCGGTGTACTTGCTCACCACTCTCCGCAGCTTTGCCGCGTGCGCGGCTCACGCAGAGCCGTAGCTCGCGCACGGTTTGCTGCCGGGCAAGCTCGAGCCAGTGGGCTTCATCCGCCGGCTGCGCCACCCGCGCCAGGAGCTCTGCTTTGCTCCAGGACAGCTCAGCCAGGGCCAACGCCCGGCGCAGGGCCGGTAAACCTTCTAGGCGGCGCGCCAGGACACACGCCAGCTCCACCCAGCGCCCGCTGCGCTCACAACGCTCCAGGGCATAGGCAACCAGCGAAGAAAACCCCAGCGCAAAGCAGTGAGCCCCGCGCTGCATCACCTCCAGCACTTGCGCCAGACGCAGCCGCAAGCCGGCTTCGCCACGCGAGAGCTCCACGAGCTGCTCATCGAGCTGCTCGAGCCCCACCCCTACACCGTCCATGAGATGCAGGCTAGCCAAGGACTGATCATTTGTCCAGATCGCAAGTGCTGCGAGAGGTGCCGGCGCCGCGCGCCGCGCCACGCGGTGACATCGTCCAAATCACCAAGCGCCACCGCCGCCGCCGCAGGGCGTCTCTCCCGCGCTCCGACGTCCAAGGTCAGGGGCCCCCCGACGTCGTCCGACGTCACTCACCGACGTCGTCTGACGTCACTCAGCGATGCCGCGCATCGCCGCCGTCGCCTTGCGCCCAGCGGCTGCGCGAACGAAACGCGCTCAGCGAAAGATGCCGAAGTTGCCGAGCAGGTACCAGAGCACGACGAAGACGATGATGGTGCTCAGACAGCCGCCACCCAGCTTCTTCGCACCCCAACCCGCCGCGAGGCCACGCAATATCTTGCTCACGCGCGGACGCTACCACGCAGGCTGAAGCGCGCGCAGGAGATTGTGGGCGTGGCAAGCTTGCGCGGCCGCGCAAAGCCGCCTCCCTGCACTTCACCTGCCTGGAGTGCGCATGGCGAAACCCTCGACCGCAGCGAACAGTTGCATGATGCAACGACAGGCGCGGCAGCGCGCTCGCTGGCTGGCCCGCTCTTGCGCGCTCGGGCGCCAGCGCCGCCAGCGCCGGCGCCGGCGATCAGGAGCCCGCTGCACGGACGTATCGCTCGGGCTCCGCGGCCGCAAATGCGCCAAAGGCGCCGCCACGGTAGAAATCAAGAGCTGAAGCTCCCGCGAGCGGAGGTATGGTGCCGCGCATGATCGACAAGCTTCGGGCGGAGGCACTGGCGCTTCCAGCCGCGGAACGCGCAGAGCTGGCGCACGCATTGTTGGAGAGCCTGTACGAGCTGGATGGCCTCGAGCTGGAGAGCCTGCACGAGCTGGAGAGCCTGGCGGAGCTGGGTAGCCTGATCGCGGTGGATCCGCCGGATCCGCCCAGCGCCTGGCTGGAGGAGCTGGACCGCCGGGAGGAGGCCGATCGCCGCCGAGCGCCCCCCCGCGGATTGGAGCTGCCAGGTCTGCGCGCCTCTACCAAAGCCACGGAGTAGCAACGCGGCAGCGGGGCTGAGTGGCTGGTGAGCGAGCAAGCCCCGCGCACGGCTCGAGCTCGAGCGCAGCACGCTCAGCCTGACGAAACAGCGTACGTGCGCCACAGCGCTGGTCTGCAGCCTGGCAACCGTCCGGTGTCTCATGATACCAACCCGTGGTGCGCGCTTCAGGCTCCACCATCAGCTCTTGCCTGCTGCTGATGGCGTGCAGCGCCGCTCCCGAGTTGCTCGACGGTCCGACGCAGGCAATCGTCGCGAGCGACGGTCTAGTATACGTGGCCGACGGGTATTTTCATGCCAGGGTGGCCGTCTTCACGCCGGAAGGGCGGTTCGTCCGCGAGTGGGGCAGCAAAGGCTTCGAGCTCGGTCAGCTGCAGACGCCGCATGGCCTGACCGAAACCAGCGCCGGCAGCTTGCTGGTGGCGGACCGCGACAACGGCCGCCTGCAGCGCTTCGCCACCAGCGGGCGCCTGCTGGACAGCTGGAGCAGCGAGCTGCTGGGCCGTCCCTGGAGCGTGGTGCACGCCGGGGATGGTAGCTCGTTCGTCGCGGACGGCGGTGACCAGAGCGGCGCTGGCCGCGCCGGCATCGTCGAGCTGGATGCCACGGGGCAAGTGGTGCGGCGCTTCGCGAGCTTCGGTGCCGGTAGCGGCGAGCTGAATGAGCCGCACATGCTCGCCGTCTCGAGCAGCCGCGAGGTGTTTGTCGTGGAGCTCGGCAATCGCAGACTGCAGCGCTTCGCGCCCGCGGGCTGCGCTCCGGCGGAGCGCGCCTGCGCGTACGAGCCGGTGGCGGGCTGGCCTGCGCTGGACGGCACGCTCGACCCGATCTCCATCGCGCTCGACGGCGAGCGGCTGTACGTCGGCCATCAAGGCGATCCGGCCTCTATCTGGCTGCTGGAACGAGACAGCGGCCGCCTGCAACGGGTGCTGGGCGAAGGTGCTTTCGTGCGCCCGCACGGGCTGTTCGTGGCCACTGACGGTACGCTCTGGGTGGCTGACGATCGCGGCAACCGGGTCCTCCACCTGACCGCGGACGGGGAGCGGCTGAGCACGATCGGAGCGCCTTGATGCGACGCTGGTGCAACACCGTGGTCGCCAGCGCGGCCGTACTTGCTGCTTCAGCCGGGTTCTCTCGCGGGGCCTGCGCGGCCGCACCCGCGTCGGCGGCGGAGCCCCCCCTGCCCTCGCAGCGCGCCGGTCACGTGGGCATCGATGCGGCGCTGACAGCCAGCCCGCATGGGCCCACGGTCAGCACGCTGGGCGCCGCGCTGCGCCTCTCGGCTGAATACCGCTTCGCCAGCGGCCTTGGGCTCTCGCTCGCAGGAGGCACCAGCTCCGTGTCCCTCGACGTCGAGGGGCAGCGGTCTCGCAGCGGGACCTTTCCAGGCAACGTTCTGCTGGGTGTCCGCCTCGAACGAGCGCCATTCCCTGGGCTCCAGCTCGGCGCCAGCTTGCGCGCAGGCGCACCACTGGCGCTGTACCCCGGCGGCATCGACGACAACCGCCTGGCGGAGCTGGCGTACGCGATGGCGGCCGCCGCGCAGGGCTTTGTCGAGCCGTTCCTCTGGCAGCCCAACGTCGTTCCCGTCGTGCTGGGCGCCCAGGCCACCTTGCGCACCGTCGACTGGCTCACCATGCGCGCGCAGCTGGCACCGGCTCACCTCATCTCTGTCAACCAGCGCCCTTCGCGCTGGGCAATCGCCACGCAGCTGGACGCCGCCGCCGCGTTCCGACCATTCCTGGCGCACGTCGGCCTGAATCACTTCGCAAGCACGCTACCGCTCGAGAACCGCGACCGCGCTCAGCTGGCCCTGCGCGCCGGCGCGGGCGCGCTACTGGATGAGCAGCGCGTCCTGCTGGACGTATCCATGGGCCTCGACGATCCGTACGGCGCCTTCCAGAGCGCGCCTCACCCCTGGTGGGGAGTGAGCATCGTCGTCGAGAGCAGCTTTGGCACAGCCATACCAGCCAGCAGGAGCCGTCCATGAAACTTTACTTCAGCCGCAACATCAATCCGCGCGTGGCCGTCGCCGTGGCGCGCTACCTGCAGGCCCCGGTTGAGCTCATCCATGCGGCTCCGCTCGCTCCAGGGCAAGAGGAGAGGTTTCGAGCGCTCAACCCGAACCTGCGCGTGCCGATTCTGGTCGAGGGCGACCATTCACTGTGGGAGACAGATGCCATCGCCTGCCGCCTCTCGCAGCTCGTGGGCTCCGAGTTCTGGCGCACCGGTGCTGCCCTGCCCGAGATGATCCGCTGGATCAGCTGGGGCAAGGGCAACTTCGTCGCGGCCTGTGACAAGGTCCACTTCGAACGAGTGACGAAGCAGCGCTACGGGCTGGGCCCGCTCCGTCCCGAGATCGTCGCCGAAGGGCTGGCGGAGTTCGCCGTCGCCGCGACCCTGCTGGAACAGGTGCTGAGCGGCAGGGAGTGGCTCGTCGGCAACGACATCTCCTACGCCGATTTCCGCGTGGCCACGGTGCTCCCTTACGCGGAGCTCGCCGGGCTGCCCCTTGCTGACTACCCGCACGTCAGCGCCTGGCACTCGCGCTTGTGGCAGCTCGAAGCGTGGCGCGATCCCTTCGTTGGGCTCGAGGCTCCGGAGCTGCCGCCGGTGCGAGGCTAGCTAGTTGCCGGTGCCCAGCGCCCGGCGCGCCCGGCGAAGGTATCGGCGTAGGCGCCGGGCAGGCCCTGGCGCGAGACGATCCAGCGGGCGACGCGCATGCGCTCGACCTGCGGCAGCTTGCGCCGCTCGAACGCCACTGCGTTCACGGCGTCGATGGTGTGAGACAGGCTCTTCTCGTGGATGAGGTCTTCGCTCGTGCCCACGGCGGCCAATTGTAGAGCATCTGGAGGTGCAGCTCGCCCGCCTCTCGTAGCAATTTGCGACCAGCGTTGCCGCGCGCGTGGCGAAACGCCGCGCCAGCACCCGACAATTCGCTCTTTTCGCGGCCAGGGCAAGTCGCCCGCTCCTTCACCAACCAAGCTGCTTGCCTGGGCGGCATTCTGACGGGACGATGAATGGGGGGGACCGGAAGGCTGCAGATTCATGAGCACATGCGCCGTTGCGGAGTACATTCGAGGCCAGAAGCAGGCAATCTCGGCGGACTGGGAGCGGGCTGTCGTCGCCGAGCTGCGCGAGCTGGCCAAGCTCGAGCGCGGAGCCCTGATCGATCACATGCCGGAGGTTCTGGAGGGGCTGGCTGCGTGGGTCGAAGGCCGCGCGGAGGACGCCCGGGCCTCGTTCATCGGTCTCGCCGATGGCCACGCGCTGCAGCGGCTGGGGTTTGGCATCGAGCTCGCGGTCGTGAACATCGAGTACCGCTGGCTGCGCAGCGTGCTGCTGCAACACCTGCGGGCGGTGCCCTCGTCGCTGGACGTGCGCGAGCAGCTCATCCGCTTGAACGAGGGGCTCGATCACGCCATCCACTTCGCCGTGCGGCGCTACAGCGAGCAGCGCGACCTGGTGCGCGATCGCTTCATCGGCATCCTGGGGCATGATCTGCGCGACCCGCTGAGCTCGGTGGCGATGGCCACTCACCATTTGTTGCGCTCCGAGGCGCTGAGCGCGCTGGACCGCTCGCGAGTGGCAATGATCGAACGCGCCGTGGCGCGCATGGAGCGGATGGTGGCAGACGTGCTCGACTTTGCGCGAGGGCAGCTCGCCCAAGGCATCCCCGTGTCGATCGCCCGGGCGGATCTGGCCGAGATCTGTCGCGCCGCCGCGGAGGAGGCCAGGGGCGTGCACCCGCAGCGGACGATCGAGCTCGAGCTCCGCGGCGATCTCCGCGGCGCCTTTGACCGGGATCGTTTGCTGCAGCTGCTGGGCAACCTGCTCAGCAATGCCATCCACCACGGCGAGGATCCGATCCGGCTCGAGGCCTGGGAGGTGGAGGATCACCAGGCCGTCTTCACGCGGATCCGCAACCGCGGGCTACCGATCCCTCCTGAGCTGCTGCCGAACCTGTTTGATCCCTTCGTGCAGGCGCGCAAGGAGCAGAAGAGCGGCCTGGGGCTGGGGCTGTACATCGTGGCGCAGATCGCCCGGGCTCACGGGGCCATCTATCAGGTATCGTCTTCGGCGGAGGAGACCGCGTTCACCATCCAGTGGCCGCGGACACCGCTCGGCGAGGTGCCGGATCGCACGTAGCCCGTCAGGCGTCGTTCTCGTTCGGCATGTCCTGCTCCGTCCGCACCGTCCCCACCTCCGTCTCGCGCGCGGGCGCGCCCGGCCGCGCCTGCGCGATGAGATACGCTGCAACATCGCTCCAGAGGCGCTCGAACTCGCCCGGGCCAAAGCCCGTGTGGCTCGGCAGCCAGTCGCCTGCCTGGGCCTCGCTCTCGCTCACCCCGTAGTGTCCCACCACGTCGAGGTGATCGGCGTTGGTGGCGTGCACCAACTCGCCCCAGATCTGGGAGTTGGTCGGCGAGATACCGTCGTTGTCACGTGGTGACGGCAGATCGCCCCAGAGCTCGATCAGGCGCGCCCGCTGGCTGCCCACCGCCTCGGGTATCCAGCGCTTCTCGTGGCGCGCGGCCAGGCGATACAGGAACGCGTACAGCGGGTACACGAGCTGGGCGTAAGGGTCCCCGAAGGAGCGCAGGAAGCTGCGCCACGTGGGCCGCGCCGCACGGGCCACCACGGAGCCGTACGCGAGCGCGGGCTCGGCGGTGCAGGCGTTGAGCAGATCGCAGCCCGCGGGGGTGAGCTGA
>JAICQL010000250.1 GCA_025937895.1 Polyangiaceae bacterium
GCTGTCGCGGTAGACGTTGCGCAACCGCACGATGTCGATGCCGAGCTCCTTGAACAGCAGCTCGAACAGCTCCTGCTTGCGCGGATGTCCGGTGAGCCAGTCGCCATACCAGGCCACCGCGGCGCCGAAGCCCTCGAGCTGCTGGAAGCGCTGGCTCACGTCCACGGAGAGCACCGCGTCGATCGGTGCCGGCGCGGGGACGCCAGCGCTGCCGCCGGCACCCGCGCTACCAGCGCCAGCGCTACCGGCGCCGTCGCTACCAGCGCCAGCGCTGCCCGCCCCCCCGCCAGCCTGCCCAATGGGTGCGCCCCCGCTGGCCCCGCCAGCGCTGGGCGGATAGGCCTCCTCCAGTCCCAGGTCTGTACACGCACACAAGGTGAGAGAAAGGGCGAGACACCGGCGGGTGCGCAACTGCATTCTTAGCGAAATGAACGACAGAGCCGCGGAATCCTTGAAAGCGGGGAGGAGCGCCCCAGAGCCGCCTCTGCTCCTGACCGGTTGCCGCTTCAAGTGGAGCCGGAGCGATCCGTAATGCATTCAGATGGACCTCGACCGGTTTCGCGGCGCAGCTCGACCTGCGATGTACGTGCTGCTGAGCATTCAGGCGAGCGCCTGCAGCCTTCAAGACTTTGATGCCCTGGAGAAGGGCTATCTCGCCGCTGGTGGAGATACCGGTACCGGGGCGGCGGGCAGCGCTGGCGACGGTGGCGAGCCCTCCACGGCCGGTTCGGGGGGCGCACCCTCGAACGGCGGCAACGGAGGCAGCGGTGGCGAGCCGCTCCCGGAGGGGAACCTGATACCCAACCCGAGCTTCGAGGCGGGCCACGAGGGCTGGGTGCCCTTCGGCATGTCGACCATCCTCGACGTCACCACGCCGGAGGCGCACTCGGGCCAGAAGTGCATCCTGTCCGCGAGCCGCTCTGAAGCGTACATGGGTCCGTCGTATCCCGCCCGCAACCTGCTCGAACGCGGCAAGAGCTACCTGATGACGGCCTGGTTGCGCATGGTGGAGGCGCCGGACAGCGTCCAGCTCACCCTCAAGAGTGACTGCAGCGCCGATCCTCAGTACACGGCGATCGCGGCCGTGCCCGTGAGCACCGAGTGGACGAAGATCGAGGGCGTGCTGCGGGTGCCCGACTGCGAGCTGGTGGAGCTCACGCCCTACTTCGAGGGGCCAGCGCCCGACGCCAATTTCTGGGTCGACGACGTGACCATCACGCCCGTGGAGTAGCGCTCCTCGCGCCTCCCGCTCCTGGGCGGCTGGCGGCCGCCGTGCGTCGCTCACGCGGCGCCGTGCGTCGCTCACGCGGCGCCGTGCGTCGCTCACGCGGCGCCGTGCGTCGCTCACGCGGCGCCCTGCCCAGCTGGCAGAGCGCCGGTCCTGGCGGGTGGTGGCGGCTACTTGCCGATGCACTCGCGGCGGTAGTGCTTGATGCCCGCCGCGTCGATACTGAACGGCACCGCGCAGCCGTTGCCAGGCTCCGCCTTGATGGGCTCCGCCCGGACGGGCTCTGCGGGCCTGGGCGCTGGCGCTGCACGCCGCGGGGGAGGGGCCCGCCGCACGGCAGCGCGCGCCGCTGCCGCCTTGTGCTCCGCGGCCTCTTCCGCGGAAGGCGCGCTCGGAGATAGGCTCAACTCGAGCTCCAGATCGCTGTCCAGGCGCAGGCGGCGGGTCAGCGGCTCGAAGCCGTCGGCCTTGATCACGAGCTCGTGCTCCAGCGTGTCGCGCGGCCGCGCTCCAGAGAACGGATTGGAGGGCAGGCGCTCGCCGTCCAGATACATCACGGCAGCTTCGGGCTTGGCCTGCAAGGTGAGCCGCACCGGCGCCACCTCGGGCTCCTGCGCAACGATCGGCGCCACCGGGGGCTGCGCGACCACCGCGGGGGCAGGGGGCTTGGGCTGGACTGCAGCCTGCGGTGCCAGCACCCCGCTCCACCACAGGCCCAGCGCAGCCGGCACGACCGCCGCCAGCGCCCACGGCCAGCGCGCCGTCAAGCGCCTGGGGGTCTCGTCGGTCACCATCGCGTAGCCCTTGCCCGCGCCGGTATCGGCCGTGCGGCGCCGCCCGGAGCTGCGCTCGCGCTCGCCCAGCTCGGTCAGCATGGCCTGCCCGCTGATGTCACGCAGACGGGTGAACGTGTCCGAATACGCCGCGAGGTGCTTGTCCATCCGCTCGCGAGCGGCGCTGCGCAGATCGGCGCAGGCCGTGCTGATCCAGCGCGCGATGGCGGCGTCGGTGGCGGCGCCGTTGCGTGCCTCCAGGAAGGCCAGCAGATCCTCGAGCAGCGCGCGCGCCGAGGCATAGCGCTCGTCGCGGTCGGCTGCGGTGGCCTTGCGGCAGATGCGGATCAGCTCGGCATCCACCTCCACACCCGCCTTGCCGAGATCGGGGATGTCCTCCAGCACCAGCCGCTTGATCACTGCGGCCTGGCTCTGCTCCGTCCACATGCGGCTCTTCGCCGCCACTTCCCAGATCATCACGCCGATGGCGAAGACGTCCGCGCGCCCATCGAGCTGCCGCCCATCCACCTGCTCGGGCGACATATAGTCGATCTTGCCCTTGATGAGCCCGGTCTTGGTCTTGCCGTCCATGCTGTCGAGCTTGGCGATGCCGAAGTCCAGCAGCTTCACCCGGCCATCGTACGTGACCATGATGTTGTGCGGAGACACGTCACGATGGATCAGGTTCAGCGGCTGCCCGTCGAAGTCCGTCAGCGTGTGAGCGTAGTCCAGCGCCTCGAGCGCGCGACACAGCACGCTCAGGCCCAGCTCCATTGAGCCGCCGGCGCCCTCGAAGTAGCGCTGCAAGAGCCGCGCGAAGGACTGGCCCTCCAGGTACTCCATCACGATGATGGGCAGGCCGTCTTCCTCGTAGACCTCGTTGACCTGCACCACGTTCGGGTGGTTCATGCGCGCGGAGATGCGCGCCTCATTCAAGAAGGTGCTGACCGCCTCTGGCTGCTCTGCAAACTCACCGCGTGGCTTCTTCAGCACCACGAGCTTGCTGAAGCCGCCGAGGCCTCGCGAGACGGCGGCTTCCACGATCGCCATGCCGCCGCGTCCGAGCTCCATCAGGACGTGATACTTGGCGGTCGCGTCCGCTGCTTGCGGCGCGGCCGCTTCATCCAGTTCGTTATCAGCGAGGTTGGCCACACTTAATTGTGACACGTCTTGGCGTGGCATTCGCAACTCTCATTAACTCTGAGGGGTGATGTTTTGTACTGCAGGTACCTGAGCCAGGTTTTTGCTCCGTTCCGAAGCAATTTGCGCAGGCATGTGTGAATGGGTGCGACATGCTGCTCGAGCGGAGCTGCGTGTATCACTGCTGAATTCTCAATTTCCCTATAAAGTAGCCGATTTTTTCTGATGTGCTCGCGCCGGGTGCATCGAGTCGCGTCAGTCAGTGCGCGCCGGGTCGTTGTCGAGAGCAGCATGTTCTCGCGCAAGCCCACCGTGATCAACCCCGCATCGTCCGAACGCCTGCACGGCAATGCTCGAGCGTGCGACACTGGAGCGAGGCGCGCGCACGCCGGAGCGCGCTCTCGGGTGCGGTGGTGGCCTGGGGTACTCACGTCGCTGCTGTGCGGCCTGGCCGCGCTGCCTGCGCAGGCGCAGCAATCGGCACAGGCGGAGCCGCAGGATGGCGTGGAGGCCTGCCTGGCCCATCACCTCAGCGGGCAGGAGCTGCGCCAGCAGAGCAAGCTGCTCGAGAGCCGCGAGCAGTTCCGCCAGTGCGCGAGGCCCGAGTGCCCCGGCGCCATCGCGCGCGACTGCGTGGAGTGGCTCGGGCAATACGAGCGGCGCATCCCCTCCGTCGCCGTGCGTGTGACGGCAGACGGCGCGGGCCGGCCCGATGCGCGAGTGTTCGTGGATGGAGTGCAGGTGGTCGGCCTCAACGGCAAGGCCATCGAGCTCAACCCGGGCGAGCACGCGGTTCGGGTGGAGCTGGAGCCCTTTGCGCCGTACGAGACCAGCCTGCTCGTCAGCGAGGGCGATCAGTTTCGAATCGTCGAGGCCAGCTTCGTCACTCCCAGGCCGCTGGGGGGCTCGAGCCAGCCGGAATCCGTGCCGGCGACCCCCGTCGTCACCGAGCGGCCCATTCCCACGCTGGTCTATGTGTTTGGCGCGGTGACCCTGGCCGCTGCCGGCAACAGCGTTGGCTGGGGCCTGTACGCCAACTCGTTGCGGCAAGATCTGGAAGATACGTGTGCCGCCTACGGCTGCCAGCCGAAGCACGTGAAGGTGCTCAGGCAGCGCGCCTTGGTCACGGACATCTCGTGGGGCGTTACGGCCGCATCGTTGGTCACCACGGTGGCGCTGTACGCGTTGCGTCCAGAGGTGGTCGTGGAGCAGGAGCAGCCCATCGCCTTTGGTCTGGACCTGGTGCCGGGCGGCGCCGTCGGCAGCGTGTCGTTGACCGCGTTCTGAGAGCCGCGGGGTTCTGAGAGCCACGTCGTTCCGAGAGGCGCGACGTTCAGAGACGCCACGCGGCCCCTCGCCTTTCGGGAGAGGGGCCCGCCTGTTGCGAGAGACCGAGGCTCAGGGCGCGAGGGTCAGCGAGCCCAGGTCGAGCGACACCTCGTAGTAGCCGTGCTCGTCCCAGGTGAGTGGGATGCCGCCCTGCGAGAGGGTGCCGCCAGTGACGGTGACGCGCACCCGGCGATTCGGCGGGAAAGGCTCCGGCAGGGTCCAGCTCCAGGTCGTGGTGCTGCCCTGGCGCTGGGAGGTCGCCTCGCGCACCACCTTCTGCCCTACCCAGTACGCCCCGATGTCCAGCATCGTGCCGATCCAGACGTCCCCGAAGGCCTTGGTGTACTCCACGCTCGCGATGAACTCGGAGACATCGATGGGTAGATAGGCAGAGCCGTCGCCGGTGAAGCCATGCACCAGGAGGCTGGTCCACGCGCCCTTCTCGCGGGCAGCGTCGATGCGGCGGTTGAGGTCGGTGGCGAGCGCGCCTTCCGGCGGAATGAAGGTGGGTACCGACATGCGATCGGTGGCGCCGTTCGTCAGCACCATCGTGTCGCCGATGCTGCGGTTGATCAGGTAGCGGGTGCTCGCGATGTCGATGTACTGCGACGCTCCGTAGGGCGCCGCCATGGTGTAGGCAGCCACGCCGAAGTGGCTCTGGATGAAGAGCTCTCCGGCGTCCGTGTCCTCCGCGAGGTTTGCGGACGTGCCCTGCAGGTGAGACTGGGTGTGATTGCCCAGCTCGTGGCCGTCCGTCACCGCGCGGCTCCAGATGTCGTTCGACGCGCCGGGCCGGTTCGTCCAGAGGTAGAAGGTGAACGGCACCCCCAGCCCTTGCAGCGCATCGTAGTTGGCGATCTGCGAGGGATTGGCGTCGTCGAAGGTGTAGGTGGCAGCGGCAACGAAACCAGCCCAGTCCAGCACCTGGAGGCCTCCCACTGCGCCCGACGGCTTGGCCACGCCCGTGGTGGGCGGTATCGGTAGCCCGGGCGTGCCCGATGCCGGCAGGCCGTTGGTGCCCGGCCCTGGGCTGGCAGTGCTCCCACCGGAAGAGGTGTCGGGGCCACCCGAGGAGCCTCCTGCGCCTGCGCTCGAGCTCCCGGCAGTGCCGGTCGCCGCGGAGCCAGCAGAGCCGACTGGATCGAGCGGGCCAGCGCCGGCGGCGCCAGCCGTATTCTCGTAGCCGGAAAGATCGACGGGGGCACAACCAGCGGCCGAGACCGCCAGCACTAGAGCGGAGAGATGCAGAGAGGATTTCACGGTTCCGCTATCTGAACGACAGCCGCGCGGCCATCACGAGCATGCAGGTGCAATCCCGCGGGGGGTGGGTGGGCGGCGGGGCGCCGGTCGGCTGCGCTGCTCCCCGTGCAGCCGCCATGTTGCAGCGTGTCTCACGCGGGCCCCGGCAGGCGCGGACGAAATCTCGGGTTCGCGTGTTTCAGCGGAGGAACGCGAAAGCGGCGGGTACGGTCCGAATTGCGTTCAACAGCGTTAAAGGCTTGCCGTTCTCCGGTGCCGAGCGCGCGCGTGCTCGCGGCGGCACGCGACGACGACCAGGGATGAAAACGAGACAGATGCAGAATTGTTGGCGAACGAGTGGGCTGGTTGCAGTCGGAGTTCTGGCGGTCTTGGCCGGATGTGCCGACGTGGATCGTACCGATTTATTCTCGGACGAGTTCTCCGACTGGAAGAACCTCGAGCGGCACGAGAACTCCGCTGTCGTCGATCAGGCGGGCGCGATCATCGTGGCCGGCGAAGCAGCGATCACGATCCCGAAGGGAGCGCTGGCGGAGCCGGTGGAGATCGTCGTGCAGCCGGTGCAGTCCGGCTATCCCGAGGCTCCAGGCCTGGAGAACGAGCAGCTGTTTGCGTTTCTGCCGCACGGCACCCAGTTCCTGGAGCCGGTGACCATCACCATTCCTCACGGTCACGGCGATAACCAGAACCTGGCGCTCTACACGTCCGAGCCGAACACCCCCTGGGCCGTGGTGCCCGGGGCAACGTTCAGCGCGGGCTACGCCAGCGCGCAGGTGAACCACTTCTCGTTCTTCTTCTCCAGCCCGGTCACGCTCGAGGATCTCGGCGGCGGGTCAGGCGGCGCTGGCGGCAGCGGTGGCGCTGGCGGCTCCGGCAACAACGGCGGCTCGAGCAGCGGTGGCAGCAGCCAGGGTGGCACCAGCAGCGGCGGGCAGGGCGGCAGCTCCAACGGCGGCAGTGGTGGCAGTGGCGGCAGCGACGTGGATAAGACCGTCAACTACCTGGAGCTCGGCCCCTGGCACGGCTACCTGTACTCCGACAAGAAAGATAACGCGACCATCACCCGCGAGGGCATGTGCGCCTCGGGCCAGGTCGAGGCGGGGTACAGCAACTTTGCGCTGTGGGGCTGGAACCTCAATCAGGACCAAGCGCAGAACAAAGCGACCTGGCAGCCCGATCGCGATAGCGTGCACTACGAGATCCAGAGCAGTGGAGAGCCGCTGCGCCTGGTGATAAGAGCTCAGAACGGGGCGAACTGGTGTTATCCGGTCACCGCGCCGGAAGGCGACGTGAAGCTGACCGACTTCACGACCAGCTGCTGGAACGACGATGGCGTTGCGTACGATGGCAGCACGCCCTTGGACGGCATTCAGGTCTACGTGCCTGGTGCTGGTAGCGCGGCCACCCCGTTCGACTTCTGCGTGCACGACCTGGCGCCCGCGGGCGCCGTGGTGCCCGGTGGTAGCGGTGGCACTGGCGGCAGCGGCGGTACTGGCGGCACCGGTGGAGGTGCCGGAGCGGCAGGCTCGAGCGGCACCGCGGGTCAGGGCGGCACCGGTGGTACTGGTGGCACTTCGGGCGAGGGCGGCACTGGCGGCACTTCGGGCGAGGGCGGCACTGCCGGCACTTCGGGTGAAGGTGGCTCCGCGGGGAGCGGCGGCACCGGGCCCGATCGGACCGTCAACTATCTCGATATCGGGGAGTGGCGGGGCTACGTGTTCGAGCAGGCCTACGGCACGGCTGAGGGGCACGTGCAGCGCGAGGGCATGTGCTTCGCGGGCGACATTCCTGCGAATCAAACATACGGGAACTGGGCACAGTGGGTCTGGAACATCAACCAGAGCCAGGATAACAGCGTCAACGGTACCTGGACGCCGACGTCATCCACCATCGTTTACGACGTCAGCCGCACCTACTCCGAGCCCTTGCGCCTGGCCATCTTTGACCAGAGCTACAAGAGCTGGTGCTACTCGCTGACCTCGACCTCCGGTGAGGTGGAGCTCACGGACTTCAACACCAAGTGCTACGACAACGACAGTGGCGAGTTCTACGACGGCAGCACACCCCTGAAGGGCATTCGGCTCGAAGTGAACGGAGCGCTCTCCACCGCCACCCCATATGATGTGTGCATCAACGAGCTCGCACCGGGCGCAGCCAGCGGCGGTACGGGTGGCACGGGCGGCACCTCGGGTGAGGCCGGGGCTGGCGGCGCCAGCGGCGGTACTGGTGGCACCAGCGGCGAAGGCGGCAGCGGTGGCACTGCTGGCGAAGGCGGCACTGGTGCCGGCGGCGCTGGCGAAGGCGGCACTGCCGGTGCTGCTGGTGCAGGCGGCGGAACTGGCGAAGGCGGCAGCAGCGGCGGCTCGGGTCCAGACCGAACCGTCAACTACCTGGACGTCGATCCGTGGCACGGCGACCTGTACTCCAGCAAGCAAAACGACGCGACGATCACCCGTGAGGGCGTGTGCGCCTCCGGTCAGGTCGAGGCTGGTTCCGGCAACTTCGCGCTGTGGGCCTGGAACCTCAACCAGGAGGAAGGCCAGTCCGCTACTGGCACCTGGCAGCCCGATAGCGACAGCGTGCACTACCGGATCGAGAGCAGCGGCGAGCCCCTGCGCCTGGTCATCTACGACCAGAGCTACAACAGCTGGTGTTATCCGCTCGGCGCGTCTGCGGGCGAAGTGGCGCTGAGTGATTTCACGACGACCTGCTGGAACAACGAGGGCGCCGCGTACGATGGCAGCACGCCCCTGATGGGCATTCAGGTGATGGTGCCCGGCAGGAATGAGACTACGCCGTTCGACTTCTGCGTGCACGAGCTCTCACCGACGGGCGAGCCAGTGCCCGGCGGCAGCGGCGGCACGGGTGGCACCGGTGGCACCGCTGGAGCGGGCGGTGCCAGCGGCGGTAGCGCGGGCGAAGGCGGCACCTCAGGCGAAGGCGGCACCAGCGGCGAGGGCGGCACTGCCGGCACGGCTGGGGCATCCGGCGCAGGCGGCAGCACGGGTGAGGGTGGCTCTGCGGGCGCTGGCAGCGGCGGCCCCGACACCACCGTCAACTTCCTCGATATCGGTGAGTGGCATGGCTACCTGTATACGGGCGAGGGCAACGCCGACATCGTGCGTGCTGGCATGTGCGTGAGCGGCACCGTTTACGCGACCGAGCCCTATGGCAGCCAGGCGCAGTGGAGCTGGAACATCAACCAGAGTCAGGACAACACCTTCAACGGTACCTGGACTCCCCCGCAAGACGCGGAGATCTTCTACGATATCAGCACCGAGTACGGCGAGTCGTTGCGCCTGGTCGTGTTCGACCAGAACTACAAGAGCTGGTGCTACCCAGTGACCTCGAGCAGCGACGTGGTGCCGCTCAGCGAGTTCAACACCGAGTGCTGGAATCCCAAGGTCGACGGCTACTATGATGGCACCCCGCTGAAGGGCGTGCATGTGCAGGTGCTCGGCTCCGCCGTGGCGGACACGCAGTTCGGCTATTGCGTAAATGAGCTGGAGCCGGTGCTTCACTGAGCACTGAGCGCTAAGCGCTAAACTCGGTTACACGAGCAGGGCCGTGCGGTGACTGTCACCGCCGGCCCTGGCGCCTTTTGTGGCTCCGAGAAATGCGACGTCTCAGCGCAGCCAGTGTCTCAGCGCAGCCAAGGTATCAGCGCAACACCGTCCGACAACCAAAGAGCACGTCGACTCGCGTCTCCGTCTCCGCTCGCAGCTCTTCACAAGTGGCGGGGCAGGCGAGCAACCGGGTGGGCGCGAGGGGATCATCGTAGTACCAGCCGCCGCCGTCGGCGCAGCCGCCCGCGAGCGGCACCTGCGCGAGCGACTCTTCTTCACCAGCGGGTGAGGTGAGGCGCACGTTCACTCGGCCCGGCTCGAAGGTGGCGCCGGGAGGGGGCGCGGGCACCTCCCACTCGCAGGGCAGGCGCTGCAGCACCGTCTCGGTGCGGCGCTCGATGCGGGTCTGGGTGCGGGTACGGTCGCGGATGCCGTTGAGGGCAGCGACGAAGGCGCCGCTGTCGGCAGTGAGATCGCAGGCGAAGCTGGGCGTTGCCGGGTCACAGTCCCCGCCACCGGCTTGCCCGATCGCTTCCAGCACCGAAAAATCGGCGCCTTGCATGCCTGCCGCGAAGGTGAGCACACCGCTGGCGGCCGCGCTGGCTGCGATCTCCGCCAGGGCCTCTCCGCTGCGCGCATCACACTGATCGCCGGCGCCGTCCGTGATCAACACGGCCACGCAGCTCTCGTCGGGGTGCTCCGCGTTGTAGCTCTGGCAGAAGCTCGTGGCGCCGCGCAAGGCGCCCTCGAGCGGGGTGTTGCCGTCGGGGTCGCGCGCGTCCAGCGAGCTCTGCAGCGGCGGCTGGTTCTCCGGCAGCGCCGCGAGCGGCACCGCTGGCTGATCGTAGCCGCTGCCATCACACGCGCCGCCATCGGGAAAGTAACCCAGCGCAATGGGCAGCCCCGCGGACGCCGGATCGCTGAAGAAGCTGTTCAGCCCGTCCACGGCGAAATCCCACTTGGTGGGGGCCGGTGACTGGCGGCCCAGACCAAAAATATCGAGCACGGCCTCCACCAGCCCCGCCAGGGTCAGGCGCTCGCTGACCATGCTGCCCGAGCTGTCGAGCATCAGATAAAACACGGAGGGCACCACCACCTCCTCCTCGACGGGGATCTCGATCACCCGCTCGACCGCCTCGGCCTGTACGACGGTGGCCGCACACGAGCTCTCGGGCGCGAGCTCCGCGGCGGGCTGCTCCGCGCCGTCCACAAACGTCGCGCTGCCCGCGCTGGCTCCTGGCGCCTCTCCGGCGGGAGCGAGCTCATCGGGCTCGAGCACGGGTGGGTCGCGCACGATGACGGTCTCGGGAGCGCCAGGCTCTGTCTCGGCGCTGCTGGAGGGGCCCGCGCCGGGGGTGCTTTCCTCTGCTTCGCCGCAGCTCCAGCTGGCCAGGCCTGCGCCCAGCACCAATATCAGCCCACGCCCGAGCCCCATACCCCTGCCAGCCTCTATTGCACGCGATCCCCTCATGGTGCCGAGCATAGGCCGCACCTTGGTTCTTGCCCAGAAGCCCGCGAGGGGGCTCGCAGCACCGGGAGCGCCCTTGCGGGCCAGCCTCGATCAGACTAAATGCGCGCCCGGTGAGCAGCCGCGGTAAGACCAGCGTGCAGCACCGCATCGCCAGCGGGCTGGAGACGCTGTTTCCGGGCTACTTCGCCGTGGTCATGGCCACCGGCATCATCTCCATTGGCGCGCAGCTGGTGGGCCTGGGCTGGATCGCCGCGCCGCTCTTGTGGCTCAACGTCGTGGCGTACGCGCTGTTGAGCGTGCTGTTTCTGGCGCGCCTGCTGCTGTATTTCCCGCGGGTCGTGCAAGATCTGCGCGATCACGGGCGCGGGCCCGGCTTCTTCACCATCGTCGCTGGCAGCGCGGTGCTGGGCACGCAGCTGGTGGTGGTGGCAGGCCGCACCGAGCCAGCACACTGGCTGTGGTGGCTGGCGATCGGCTTCTGGCTGCTGATCATGTACTCCTTTTTCACGGCGGTGGTCGTGCGCGAGCAGAAGCCCACCCTCGAGGAGGGCATCAACGGCGCGTGGCTGATCGCGATCGTGGGTACGCAGGCGGTGTCGGCGCTGGGCTCGCTGCTGGCGCCGGGGATGAGCGCGCCCCAGCCGGTGCTGTTCTTCACCCTGTGCATGTATCTGCTGGGTGCGCTGCTGTACCTGACCATCATCACGTTGATCTTCTATCGCTTCACGTTCCTGGAGATGCCGGTGGAGCGGCTGACTCCGCCGTACTGGATCAACATGGGCGCGGTGGCGATCAC
>JAICQL010000350.1 GCA_025937895.1 Polyangiaceae bacterium
GAACCTCATGCAACCCAATCTCAATCTTCAAGCCGGTGACCGGCGACCGCTACAGGTGTGCCTCGCGGAGTGGACCTATGCCGATCGCTCGCTGGTATTCCGGCTCGGGCTGGTCTCCGCGTTCTCGGCGCTGCTCGCCCTCGGTAGCCCCCGCCTCACGCAGCTCATCTTCGATCGAGCGCTGCCGGACGGCTCTTCGCAACTGATGCTGGTGGCCGCCGCCGCGGCCTTCGCTCTCACCTTGCACTCGGCCTGGCTCGAGTGGGTGCAAGCCAAGCTGAGCATCCAGCTCTGGATGAACCTGGAGCGCCGCTCGCTCACCCGAGTGGTCCATGCGCTCGTGCAGACGCAACCGGAACAGCGCAAGCTGAAGAGCTCCGGCTGGACGATGACCACCTTGAACGGCGCAGCAACCGCAGCGCAGCGCTTCGCCACGAGCGTCGTCACCTTGCTCGGCCAGGGCATGGCGTGCGCGGGCTACCTGGTCTCGCTCGCGCAGTTCTCCCCCAACGCGGCCTTGCTCGTCCTGGGCGTCAATGGCGCCGCGTTCTTTGTGGGGCTGAAGGTGGTGCGCTTCGAGGCCGGCCATGTCCAGCGCAGCCTCGAGCGCAGCAGCGCCCAACAGCAGTACCTGCACTTGCTCTTGAGCCGCATCGCCTCCTTGCGCGGCTTGTTTGCCACCGAGCGCCTGGCGCAGCGCTGGTCGCATGAGGTCGAGCGCGCGGCAGAGGCGCAGCTCCAGAGCGGGAAGGTGGGCCTGGTGATGAGCACGGTGGACTCGGTGGGGACGACAGCCCTGTCGACAGGCATCTCGGTCTGGGCCACGTACCAGTGCTTCGGTGGCAACCTCAGCCTGGGTGAGATGATGTTCCTGCTGACCGCGGCGGGTGGTCTATCCGCCACGCTCACGGGGACGATGCAAGCGGCGCTGGGCCTCAAGGCGCTCGGGCCGTATGCGAGCCGGGTGGATGAGCTGGTGCAGGTGTCGCGGCCCCGGCCGCAGACGGCGGAGGTCGCCACGGGCGAGCGCATCATCGTCGACCACGCCTGGTTTCGCTATTCCCGGGACGACCGCTGGATCCTCCAGAATCATGGCTTCCAGGTGCGGCGCGGAGAGGTGCTGCACCTGCGTGCGCCCTCGGGTTCGGGCAAGAGCACGCTGCTGAGGATGATCGCGGGGCTCCTCGAGCCCACCCTGGGCAACATCTCCGTGTTCGGCATGACGCCCGCGGAAGCCGCGGAGATGGTGCTGTATCTGCCGCAGAGCTGTGAGCTGTTCGAGACCTCGATCCGCCACAACCTGGAGCTCTTGAGCTGCGCGCCGCGCGAGCGCATCTTGGAGGTAGCTCGACAGACCGGGCTTTCTCGCATGCTGCGGAGCCTGCCCATGGGCGAAGAGACACGGGTTGCGGCACAGGGCCAGAACCTCTCCTCCGGGCAGCGCCAGCTGATCTTGCTCACGGCTGCTTTTGCATCCAGTCGCGAGGTGCTGCTGCTGGACGAATCCACGGGGCAGATTGACGCTCAGACTCGCAGCGCCTTCGACTGGCCAGCCCTGACCCGCGGTCGCACCGTCATCTGGGTCGAGCACGACGGCAACGAGTGAGCCGCAGGGGAGCTGCGCGCGCAGCTCAGGGCGGTGACCGCGGCCTGATCCGAGACAGATCGAGTAGCTCGAAATCGCGGAAGCGGTAGATGCTGGCCGGCGCGATCTGGCTGGGCAGCTCGTAGCGGTGTCCGCGGGCTGCCTGGCGCGCCTGCTGGATCCAGCCGTCGAAAGGCTTGAAGTAGGTGGGGGGGCGGCGCTTGAAATGCGACCTCTGGATCAGCAGGTGCGTCACCCCGAATTGCTCGCGCAGGCGCTCGATCGGCTCCGGCGAGGTGGCGAAGTAGGCATCGATCAGCGCGCGCATCCGCCCGCGCATCTCCTCGATGTAGCCCCTGTGAAAGGCCTGGTGCGTCTCGAATGTCACCAGCGCGCGCCGGCGCGTGGCGTAGGGGAGATTGTTGGCGAACCCGCGTGGCCAGCTGGCAATGAGCGAATCCGGGGGCAACGCAGCGATCGCGTTGAGCAGCGGCTCGTCGCCGGTGAGGTCGAGATTGACACCCGCCGCCTCGGGCACTCGCCCCGCAAACAGCCACAGGATGAGCGCCACGTAGGCACCCATCAGCGGCGCGCGCAGCCGGCGCCACCTGTCAGCCAGAGCAGGCAAGAGCCCGGCGATGCAGGTGGAGACCAGGAGCGTGCCGAGCAAGGCCCCCGAGTAGATGCTGTAGCGCTCGGGCAGGTAGGCATAGGGCATCGCCACCACGGCCACGTTATAGCCGAGGGCCGAGGCCAGCCCGAGCAAAGCCACCCGGCGCGCCGCAGGCTCACGCAGCACGAGCCCCAGCCCGCCCGCGACCGCCAGCGCCAGCAGCCCCCACAGCACCCGGCGATAGTTGCGGCCCTCCCACGGCCGCCTGGCGTCGCCCGCGAGCCAGCTGCGCGCTGCCGGCGACCAGGGCTGAGCTGCGGCCAGCAGTGCCGGGTCGAGCGCGTCCGGAACGCTCTTGATGAAGCCTTTGAAGGGCGGGCGGCTGTTGTCCCAGTAGCGCCCGCCCGGACCGATCTCCGGGTACTCGGCGAGCTCCGAGGGGCGCACGGGCGAGCCGTATTGCTGCGACTCGATCAGGCTCGGCACCAGGACCGCGATCGAGACGGCTGCCGTGGTGGAGAGCAGGATCAGCCGCCCGCGCAGGCTGCGCGAGCTCATCGAGCAGCCGGCGCGCTGGGGCAGCAGCAGAGCACCAGCCAGAGCCAGCCCGGAGATCACCCCCGAAACCGGATAGAACAGCGCGCCCACCAGCACCGCGGCCACACACCATCGCTCGCGTGCATACGCCAGACCGACCAGCGCCAAGGTGAGCACCGGAAAGCCAAATGAGCGCGGCAGCCCTCCGCCCATGCGGCGCAGGTAAATGTCGCTGCCGAGGCACAGGCCCAGCATGCACAACGCCCCGAGCTTGCCCGCGAGCTTGTGCGCCACGGACGCCAGCCCCACGGCAGTGAGCAGCCAGAGCAGATGCGGCAGCACGTGGCTGGTCAGCACCGGATCGATGCCCAGCTTTGCCGTGCCCGCGTACAGCAGCCAGTACCCCAGTGGAAAACAGGCCAGATAGTAGCTGGCGATGTAGTCCGTGGCGAACGCGCTGGGCTGATCGATGTAGCGAAACAGCGGGAAGATCTGCTGCCGCGCATCGTCGTTCAGGCGCAGCGGACCAAACGTATATTCGATGCTGTCGAGCAGCGCGCGGCCCTGAAACCACGTGATGATGGCCAGCACTGCGGCCCAGCCGATCAGCGAGGAGCGCGGCTCGAGCCACGCCCGTGTGCGTGCAATCCAGGCTTGCATGCTTCGGCCCCTAGTGCGCCCTGCCCGGGGGCAAGCGGCGAGCGCGGAAAGAGCCAGGGCTGACTGCCAGCGGAGCGTGTAGCGAGACCGAGATCACCTTGCGTTGTCCTGGCGCCGCGACTCGATGGGCGGGCGCGGCGCCAGCGTACGCCGGCCCGCTGCAAAGCGCACCCCTCCCGTGCCGGTGAGACGACTATTGGCTCCGCGTGGCCTCGAGGTAGCGGCCCAGCGCACCGTCAGCACCGGCGCGGACGATGACGTGCTTCAGCTGGCGTTGCACGTTCACGCGCAGGCGCTCGACCTGCGAGGCCGCTCTCGCTTCGCTTCTGGCCGCCGCGAGTGATGCCACGCGAGTCGAGTGAGCTGAGCGGCAGTGATGAGCCGTATTTCATCGTGTCACTGGCGGGCACCGGCTCACCTAGCACCGTGATGCACAGAGCCAAGAACGTCGACAAGGGCGACGAGCGAGTCACCCTGGTGCAGCTGGGCGACAACTTCCCCGTCGCCACCAGCGTGTTGCACGTGGCCATCTGCGAGAACGATGAGGGCTCCCCCAGTGAGGCCCGCCAGAAGGTGGCGGAAGCCATGGCTGACATCGCGCGCGCCGCTCAGCAAGCGGCGGCCATCTACGATGTGGCCTCCTCGGCAGCGGCCGGCTCTGCCGAGGGCGGGCTCCAGCCCGCCGCGGACATCGCGGGGCTCCTGGTGGCGGGCCCGCTGGGCACCCTCATCGCGCGCAGCCTGGTGGCAGGCCTGGGCCTCGGCGACGACGTGATCGGAGAGAGCTCGGCCACCCTCTTTGACAGGGAGCGCGGCTACGCCGACTACCCCGCCATCGGGCAGATCCAGGGCGAGCACTACACGCACAAGCTCTGGATCGAGGGCAAGAGCGAGGGCAACTACGAGGTCTACTTGCGCGTCCACAAATACGGCAAGCCCCGGCCACTGAACATCGACTGACGGTCTCGCGCTGGCCCGCGATGTGGCGTGCTGCTCACGACGGCACGCCGCCGCGGCCAGCTCGCTGATGGTGTGCCAGCAGCGCGGGCGGGGCAGGGGAGGACGTGCAGGTGGTGAGCGATGCGAGATGGTGCATGCGTCGATCCGGGGCGCAGCTGAGCTTTGCGATGGGTTCCGTGGCTCTATGGGAGAGCTAGGGCGGTAGCGCCACCGGTGCCAGGCTGGCTCGAGCATCTGGCCCCGTTTGCAGGCCGTGGCGGGGCAGCACCCCCGAGGGGTCGGTCTCAGACCCACCCCTTCCCCCTTTGGGGTCAGGCCTCGCGAGCCGTACGGTGAGGAGTCTGAATACGATGACGATGGGGGCGGCGGGAGTGCGCTCGGTTCGGCCGGGCGCGCGCGTACGGGCTCGCGCGGTGCAGCGCCGGAGAGGGGCGGCGTGAGCGCTCGATCGTCGGCACCTCCGCCGATCGCCCTCGATCCGTCCGACGCCGACGCGTTGTTCGAGATGTCGCTGGACAACGTGTGTGTGGCCGGCCTCGATGGGTATTTTCGCCGCGTCAATCCAGCCTGGACTCAGACTCTGGGCTGGAGCGCGGCCGAGCTGCGCTCCAGGCCGCTGATCGAGTTCGTGCACCCGGACGATCGCGACAAGACGCTCGCTGGCCGCCAGCGCCTGGCCGAGGGAGCAGAGCTAGGGCCCTTGCGCAATCGTTACCTGTGCAAGAACGGCACGTACCGCTGGTTCGAGTGGCGGTCCGTGGCGCACCTCGATCGCGGGCTGGTCTACGCGGTGGCCCGCGACATCACCGAGCAGAAGCTCGCGGAGGAGCAGCTCGCCGAGTCGCGGCAGCGCGAGGAGTCCCTGCAGAAGCAGCTGGTATTCGCCGATCGCATGGCCGCGGTGGGCACGCTGGCGGCTGGCCTGGCGCACGAGATCAACAATCCTCTGGCCTATGTGGTCGCAAACAGCCAGCTCATGCTCGACTCGCTGCGCGTGCTGGAGAGCGAGCTGACAGCGCAGCGCTTGCTCGAGCTGCGCGACATGACGCTTTCGGTGCAGGAGGGCGCCGAGCGCATCCGCAAGATCATGCGCGGGCTCAAGACGTTCTCGCGGGTGGAGCGGGAGCAGC
>JAICQL010000045.1 GCA_025937895.1 Polyangiaceae bacterium
ACCTGCAGGATCTCGGCGTCCGAGATCATGCCGCTCAGCCCGTCCGAGCAGAGCACGAACGTGTCGCCGAGCTGGGTGTCGTGCGCGAGCAGGTCGACCTCGACGCTGTCCTGCATGCCCAGCGCCCGCGTGATCACGTTCTTCGGCAGCTCGCTGCGCTGATCCTCCGGCATGTCGGGCATGACCTTGAGGTAGTCGTTGACCAGCGAGTGATCGCGCGTCAGCTGCGAGATGCGGCCGTCACGAATCACGTACGCACGGCTGTCGCCGACGTGGCCGACGTACATCTTGCGCGTGTCCGGGTTGAACAGGGCCCCCACGATGGTGGTGCCCATGCCGCGCAGATCGTGCGACTTGAGGCTATGCTCGTAGATCTGCCGGTTCGCCAGGCGGATGGCGGTCAGCAGGCGATTTTCACTCTCGGACAGAGCCGAGTCGAAGTGAAAGGGCCATGTGACCTCTTCCCCCGCCGTGCGCTGGAAGAAATCGAGGATCGACTCGGACGCGAGACGGCTCGCCACGTCGCCCGCGCGATGCCCACCCATGCCGTCGGCGACGATGAACAGATCATGGTCGGCGAGCACTGCGAAAGCATCCTCGTTATGCTCCCGCTGCAGGCCCACGTCGGTGATCCCCACCCCGCGCGCGCGAAGCTGCACCCCTGGTACCGATTGCTGCGACACTCTGCTCAGAACCACAAAACGTTAGGCGCGTTTATCGGCGCTTCTGCCCCACTCGGATGTACCAAACCACTCCACGCGAAGCTTGTCAACAGGCCGACCAAAAGGTCGGCACTTATGCGACTTGCTGCACCTGGCTGGTGTGCCAAGGCCCGCCCTGACGCCTAGAGCGCCAGGATCTCCTTCTCCTTGGTGTGCACGATCCCGTCCACCCCCTGCCCGGCGGCGCTCACGATCTCTTCGACCTTCTTCTTGGCGCGGTCTGCCTCGTCCTCACTCATGGCGCCATCGCTCTTGAGCTCGCCGATCATGTCCAGGGCATCGTGCCGGGCCTTGCGGATGCCCACCTTGCACTCTTCGGCGTTTTTCTTGGCAATCTTCACCAGATCACGGCGCCGATCTTCGGTCAGCGGCGGAATGGGCACGCGGATGAGCTGACCATCCACCTGAGGATTCAGCCCCAGATCGCTCTCGCGCAGGGCGCGCTCCACGTTCTTGATCTGATCCTTGTCCCACGGCTTCACCGTGAGCAGGCGTGGCTCCGGCACTGCCACCGTTGCCATCTGCGGCAGCGGCGTGACCTGCCCGTAGTACTCGACGCGGACGCCATCCAGCATCCCAGCGTGGGCCCGCCCTGTGCGCAGCTTGGCCAGCTCGCGCTTCAGCGCGGCTTGCGCCTTCTCGATCGCCTGCTCTAGCTCAGTAATGACTTCGTTCAGCATTTTTCTCGGCCCGCCGATTCCATGCCGGCAGCGCGACCTCGTTCGAAAGCCTATACCACCAGGAGGCGCCCGTCACCCCAGCGAGACTGCCACCCAGCGCGGATTGCGCCGGGACCAGGCTGAGCTCCCGCCCGTGCTGGGAAGATGCCTCCGCGGATAGAGCAGGACTGGAAACGCCGGAGACAAAACTCTCCCTTGCCGCTCGGAGCCACCCGAGTACGCTCTATCGAGTGGAGAACGGTTTCGTCAACTTGGTGGCCGTGGTCGCGTTTTTGATCGTTGCGATCGGTCTTATACCTGCAGTCCTGTTGCTGGGCGTGCCTCGCAAGTCGCCTCAACCCAGCCCCAGCAAGCGTGACTGAAGAAGGCGGCTCTAGCCGCGGTAGGCCGACACATGCTAGTCGGCCCTCATCGTGCAGCCCTTGTCTGCGGTTGACACAGTAGAAAGTGCGTTTCCGGGGGCTCTCGCTCCGACGGAAGACGCGCCGATCGTCTCGGTGGTGATCCCGGGCCTGAATGAGGGGCCCGCGCTGCCGGAGCTGGCGCGTCGCGTACACGCGGCGCTCGCCCCGCTCGGCCGCTACGAGCTCATTTTCGTCGACGACGGGAGCACCGACGACAGCTGGCAGCGCATCGTCGGTCTGCACGAGCAGTACCCCAGCGTGCGCGGAGTGCGGCTGCGCCGCAACTTCGGCAAGGCCATGGCACTGACCGCGGGCTTTCGCGTCTCGCGCGCCCCCATCCTGATCATGATGGATGGCGATCTTCAGGATGAGCCGGGGGATCTGCCGCGCTTCCTGGAGAAGATCCACGAAGGCGTGGACGTGGTCGTGGGCTGGAAAGTGAAGCGCCGGGATCCGCTCAATCGCCGCCTGCTCTCCAAGGTGTTCAATGGAACGGTCAGCTGGCTTACGCAGGTCCAGCTGCACGACATGAACTGTGGCTTCAAGGCCTTCCGGCGTGAGGTCATCGAGACCATTCCCATCTATGGCGACTTGTTTCGCTTCATTCCTGCGCTAGCCTCTGCGCAAGGCTTTCAGATCAGTGAGATCCCCGTCACCCATCACAGCCGCCCCTATGGTCGTTCGCGCTATGGGCTGGAGCGTGTGCTGCGTGGCTTTTTCGACCTGGTGAGCGTGCTGTTTCTGATCCGCTATTCCCGCCGCCCCATGCACCTCTTCGGCCTCGTGGGGCTGGTGCTGGGCTGCGGTGGGCTGCTCATCAACGGCTACCTGAGCGTGCTCTGGTTCATGGGCAAGGGCATCGGCAGCCGACCGCTGCTCATGCTGGGCGTGCTGATGACGATCATCGGCGTTCAGTTTGCCTCGCTGGGGTTGCTGGGAGAGTTTCTGGCCTACCAGGGTCAGAAGCGCGGCTACCGAGACATCTTGCCCGTGCGCGAGCGCGTGGGATTCTGAGGCGCGAGGCGTCGAGCTGCTGAAGCGTGAGAGCGTGAGTTTCTGAACCGGTGAGACCCAGCCGATGACGCGCCGAGCGCTCGGCACTTCGAGGATGGCATTCTGAGGATCGAGCCAAACCCGTGCGACGAGTGAACGAGCTGCGAACGGCACTTGTCGCCCTGGCCCTGGCCGGCAGCGCCTCGCTGGCAGGCACCGCTCGTGCGCGGCCCAACACGCACGCGCCCGCCATCTCCACCTGGGACACGCGCGCGTCCACCGTCGTGCTGGGCATCGGCCGCGCCGTGTCCGGCACCGGCGACTTCACCCGGCTGAGCTACAATGCCAACTTCAGCTCGACCACCGGCTTGCTGAGCGCGCAGTTCGGTGCGCACTACCTGACCTACCGCGACCAGGACGACAGCTCGCTGGCACGCGGCTTCTCCGCGGGCGGGGTGGCGCTGTTCAACTTTCCGCTCGGCGGGCGCTTCGGCAACGGGGTGCCGCGTTCCAGCTTCGACTTCTACATAGGGGGCGTGCCCACGGCGCTGTTCAGCGGGCAGCTCGCGTTCATCTCGGTGCCGCTGGTGCTGGGCGCGGGCGTCCCCGTCTCGCCCGTGCCCTGGCTGAGCATCGAGCCCTGGGTGGAGCTGTCGCCTGGATTGAACTTCGACACGCGCATCCAGGAGGTGTCCACCGCCGAAGCCGTGCAGTCCGCCATGGACGGCACGCTCACGCGCGCCGAGGTCGAGGAGCTGGTGGAACAGGGTCTGAAGATCTCGCAGGAGACCACCCTGGGCAAACGCGCGGGGCTGTCGCTCACGGGGCACCTCGGTGAGCGGGTCGATCTGAGCGCTCACCTGGCCCTCGGCGCCGGTCATGGCGGCTCCGCCTCGCTGGGCGCCAGCCTGGTCGTGCGCTGGGACTCCATGGTGGTGAGCAACGCCACCGCGCGGGAAGAGGCTGCGCGCGAGGCAGACGCCAGCGAGACGGAGGTGCCCGGCGTGTGCAGACAGTGGCAAGCCGGGCTGCGCCGCTGCATGGCCTCACCGCCGCAGCGCCGCGGCGTGCAGCCGCTCCGGGCCCCTGCAACCCGGCCCACCTCCCCGGCGCGGCGGCGCCTGAAGCGCCCGCCAGCGGCGGCACCGGGCCCCCGCAGCGCGGCCCCGCCCGCGCAGCCAGCTCCCACCACGCGCAAAACACCCGCGAAGAAGGCCGCGCCCAGCTCTTCCACCACGCCCCCCCCGCCCGGCGGCAAGCCCGCGGGGCCGGCGCTACCGCCGCTGCAAGCAGCGCCGCCGGTGCAGCGCTGATGCGGGTGGCGGCGCGGCGGCGACATCGCCAGACACACACGTACCCGCCACGGCACGGTGCGCGCTCCGGCGCGCCAGCTGCGGCGCGCGTGTCCATCCCTCGCGAGCCCGTGTTGCTGGCAACGGCAGCGCTCGCTCGCGGGCTGCTCGAGCAGTGGTTTTGCGGCACGCCACTGCTCTCTGCACCGGGAGCCGCGGTTGAGCACCCCCGTCAATCCGGGTACGCTTGGTGAGGTCGATGCGAAAACTCTTCATCCTCGATACGAACGTCCTCCTGCACGATCCGCAGGCCATCTTCAAATTCGAAGACAACGACCTGATCATTCCCATCTACGTGATCGAGGAAATCGATCGCTTCAAGCGCGACAGCAGCGAGCGCGGGCGCAACGCCCGCGAGGTCGTGCGCCTGCTCGACTCGCTGCGCGAGGAGAACGGGGGCTCGCTCGGCGAGGGGGCGTCCGTGGGCGCTGGCGGCACCGTCCGCGTCTACGTACCGGAGCGCAGGGCGCAGCTCGCCTCCTCGCTCAACCCGAGCTCCGGCGACAACGCCATCCTGCAGGTCGCAACGGAGCTCAAGGCCGCGCACCCCGATCGCCCGGCGGTGTTCGTCACGATGGACATCAACCTGCGCATCCGCGCGGACGCGCTCGGGTTGACCACCGCCAACTACCAGAACCAGTCGGTCCAGCCCGACAACCTCAAGCCGGGCGTGATCGAGATCGTGCACCCCGAGCTCGATGCCTTCTTCTCCACCGGCGAGATCACGGTCAACGACGGGCGCTTGTACCCCAACGTGTGCGTCATGCTGCGCAGCGCCGACGACGAGAAGCGCACGGGCCTGGGGCGCTGCATGGCAGACGGCAAGATTCGCCGCGTGTCGGTGCCGGCGGAAGGCATCATGGGGCTGCGCCCGCGCAACCGCGAGCAGACCTTCGCGCTCGACCTGCTGCTGGACGATACGGTGCGGCTGGTCACCCTGGTGGGTGCCGCCGGCACGGGCAAGACGCTGCTGGCGCTGGCGGCGGGTCTCAAGCGCTGCGTCCAGCACGGCGCGTACACGCGGCTGCTGGTGTCGCGCCCGATCATCCCGCTGGGGCGCGATCTGGGCTTCTTGCCCGGTGACGTGGACGAGAAGCTCGCCCCCTGGATGAAGCCCATCTTCGACAACCTCGAGTTTCTGCTGATCAGCGGCGGCAAGCGCCGCGGGCTGCCCGAGCTGGACGAGATGATGACCAGCGGCATCATCGAGGTGGAGCCGCTCACGTACATTCGCGGCCGCAGCCTGCCGCAGCAATACGTGATCGTGGACGAGGCGCAGAACCTCACCCCGCACGAGGTGAAGACGATCGTGACTCGCTGCGGTGAGGGCACCAAGATCGTGCTCACCGGGGATCCGTTCCAGATCGACAATCCGTATGTGGACGCCGCCACCAACGGGCTGACCTACGCGGCCAACCGCATGCACGCCGAGGCGCTGGTGGGCCACATCGTGCTGCAAAAGGGCGAGCGCAGCGCGCTGGCCAACCTGGCCGCAAACAAGCTCTGAGCGGCGCCTTCCGCGCGGGCGGCGATCTGGCTAGATTCGCCGCCCTATGCCCGCGCGTATCGTGGTTCTGGATGGTCACACGCTCAACCCCGGCGATCTGAGCTGGGCGCCGCTGCAGGCGCTGGGTGAGGTCGCGCTGCATGCGCGCACCAGCCCTGCAGAGCTGCTCGAGCGGGCCCGTGGCGCGCAGATCTTGATCACCAACAAGGCGCCGATCGACGCCGCGGCCCTGAGCCAGCTGCCGGAGCTGCGCTACGTCACGGTGACGGCCACGGGCACCAACATCGTGGACGTCGCCGCGGCGCGCCGGCGCGGGGTGGCAGTGAGCAACGTGCCCAGCTACGGGGCGGATTCCGTGGCGGAGCACACCCTCGGCCTGATGCTGGAGGCCAGCAAGCACCTGGCGCGGCACACCGCCGCCGTGCGCGCAGGTGGCTGGGCGCAGCAGCCCGACTTCAGCTTCAGCGTGGGCGAGATCCGGCTGCTCGCCGGGCGCACGCTCGGCATCGTCGGGCTCGGTGCCATCGGCCGGAGGGTGGCGGAGCTGGCGCTCGCCTTCAAGATGACGGTGCTGGCAGCGCGCCGCCCCGGACAGGCGCCGGCCGAGGTCACCGGAGTGAGCTGGTGCGAGCTCTCCGAGCTGGCGGCGCGCGCCGATTTTCTGTCGCTGCACTGCCCGCTGACCGAGCAGACGCGCGAGCTGGTCGACGCTGCGCTACTGGCTCGCATGAAGCGGAGCGCGGTGCTGATCAACACCGCGCGCGGCGGGCTGATCGCGGAGGCGGCCCTGGCCGACGCGCTGCGCTCGGGGCGCATCGCCGCGGCCTACTTGGACGTGCTCGGCAGCGAGCCGCCGCCCGCGGACCATCCGCTGATCGCGCTGCCGAGCTGCTGGGTCACGCCGCACATCGCCTGGGCCAGCGCAGAGGCACGCGCTCGCTTGCTCGAAGTAACCGTGAACAACGTGCGCGCCTTCCTGGCGGGTGCCCCCTGCAACGTAGTCAACTGAGACCGTACATGACCAGCATCGAAGAGACGTTCAAAGCCATCCGTCAGGCCTGCTCGAGCAACACCTGGTCGCGCGCAGTGGAGCTGGTGCGCGCCGCAGCCGTGGCGGGAGTGAGCGAAAACGACGAGGAGATCGTGTGCCGCGTGCGCACTCCCGAGCGGGCCATGGCGCCCACCGTGCGGCTGTATCCGGCGGATGAGGAGTGGGACTGCGACTGCGAGAGCAAGGCGCCGTGCTGCGAGCACATCGCCGCAGCCGTGATCGCCGTGCGCCGCGCGCACTCGGAGGGGCACACGCTGCCGGCGGATCAGCGCTCGGGGGCCCACCTGGGTTATCGCTTCAAGACCGCGCGCGAACACCTGGTGCTGGAGCGAGTGGTGGTGCAGCCCAGTGGGCAGAGCGAGCTGCTCGAGCGCAGCGTCTCCAGCATCGCCTCGAGCGCCGGCGACGCGCGGCGCATCGTGCCCACGCAGGCAGACATTGCCATCGACCGCTTGCTGGGCAGCAAGCTGCACGGCCCGCTGCAGGGCGAGACCCTGGAGGGCGTGCTGCTGGCGCTGGCTGGCGCGCCCGACGTGCAGCTCGATGGCAAGCCGGTGGAGATCGAGGGCAGCCGGCTCGCGCCGAGCGGCTACGTGTGCGATCACCAGGGCGGCTTCAAGGTCGTGCTGGAGCGCGATCCGCGCATCACCGAGGTGCTGGCACCGGGCGTGGTCCGCATGGGCGATCGGCTCGCGGTGCTGGGCGAGACGGACGTGACCGGGCGCTCCCTGGAGCGCTTGCCCAGCGAGCGCGTGTACGGACCGCGCGATGTCTCCTTGCTGGTGACGGAGGTGCTACCGCAGCTGCTCAAGCGCTTCAACGTGGAGGTGCGCACCGACAAGCTGCCCAAGCTGACGCGCGCGCTGAAGCCGAGCGTGGTGCTGGACGTGGAGCAAGAGGGCAACACACTCAGCGTGCTGGCCACCCTGGTGTACGGCAAGGCGGCGCGGGTGGACGGCAATCAGCTGGTGCACCTGAGCGGTGACGTGCCAATCCGCGACGAGGAGGCGGAGAAGCGCACCGCCCGCCGGCTGAAGGAGCTGCTGGGGCTGGTGCCGGGCAACCGCATGATCGTCAGCGGTGAGCCCGCCACGGCCCTGGCGGCACGCCTCGACAGCTGGAACGGCGAGGTACGCGGCCGGGCGCCGCAGGGCTTCATCAGCCGGCAGACGCTGGAGCCGCGAGTGAGCTTCGACAGCGGCGCGCTGTCGCTCGAGTTCGCGGCGGCCGATGGCACGCGGCGCGCGAAGGCGGAGGCAGTCCTGGCGGCGTGGCAGGGCGGCATGGGGCTGGTGCCGCTGAGCGAGGGCGGCTGGGCGCCGCTGCCCGCGGGGTGGCTCGAGCAGCACGGCCGGCGCGTGGCCGACCTGCTCAACGCCAAGAAGGTGGCGGACGGTCCCTTGCCAGCGTACGCCCTGCCCGGCCTGGCCCAGCTGTGCAAGGACCTGGGTCAGGAGCCGCCGGGTGACCTGAAGCGCCTGGCGCCCCTGATCGAGGGCTTCGAGGCGATCCCGCACGCGGCGCTGCCCGGCGACCTGCGCGCAGAGCTGCGCGACTACCAGCGCCACGGCGTGGACTGGCTGTGCTTTCTGCGCGAGCTTGGCCTGGGCGCCACCCTGGCCGACGACATGGGCCTGGGCAAGACGCTGCAGGCGCTGTGCGCGGTGCGCGGCCGCACCCTGGTGGTGTGCCCGCGCAGCGTGCTGTTCAACTGGCAGAACGAGGCCGCGCGCTTCCGCAGCCAGCTGCGCACTCACATCTATCACGGCCCCAAGCGGGCACTGGCGCCCGAGGCGGACCTCACCATCACCACATATTCGGTGCTGCGTCTGGATCAGGAGCTGCTGGCGAGCCAGGCCTGGGACATGGTGGTGCTGGACGAAGCGCAGACCATCAAGAATCCCGACAGCCAGGTCTCGCAGGCAGCCTACAGGCTGAACGCGAAGTTCAAGGTCACCCTGAGCGGCACACCGGTGGAGAACCGGTTGGAGGAGCTGTGGAGTCAGTTTCACTTCACCAACCCCGGTCTGCTCGGCGGGCGCCAGTACTTCCAGGATCAATACGCCACCCCCATCGCCGATGGCCGGCCCGATGCGGCCAAGTCACTGCGCAGCAAGATCCGCCCGTTCTTGCTGCGGCGGCTCAAGAGCGAGGTCGCGCGCGAGCTGCCGCCCCGCACCGATCTGATGATCGAGTGTGAGCTGAGCGAGAGCGAGCGCGCCGTGTACGACGCCATCCGGGCCGCCACGCAGAAGGAGGTGGTGGCGCAGCTCAAGGCCGGCGGCAGCGTGCTGCAGGCGCTGGAGGCGCTCTTGCGCCTGCGCCAGGCGGCGTGCCACCCGGCGCTGGTCCCCGGGCAGCAAGCTGCCAGCTCGACCAAGATCCAGGAGCTGCTGGAGGCGCTGGAGCAGGCCGTCGCGGAAGGTCACAAGGCGCTCGTGTTCTCGCAGTGGACGCGCTTTCTGGATCTGATCGAGCCGCAGCTGGCAGCCGCACGGCTGAAGACCTTGCGCCTCGATGGCTCGACCCGGGACCGTCAGGCCGTGGTGGATGGCTTCCAGAGCAGCTCCGGACCGCCCGTGCTGCTGCTGAGCCTGAAGGCGGGCGGCACGGGCTTGAACCTCACCGCTGCCGATCACGTGTTTCTGATGGATCTTTGGTGGAACCCTGCGGTGGAAGACCAGGCCGCCGACCGCGCGCACCGCATCGGCCAGCTACGGCCCGTCTTCGTACATCGCCTGGTGGCGAAGGACACGGTGGAGGAGCGCATCGTCGAGCTGCAGCAGCGCAAGCGCGGCATCGCCGACGCGGCGCTCGGAGACGCGGATCAAGCCGGTGGTCTGACCCGTGAGGATCTGCTCTCGCTCCTCGAATGAGCTAGAATGAGAGTCCATGGCTCCACCCGTCTACATCACCAGCATCGCTCGCACCCCCATCGGCTCCTTTCTGGGTACCCTCTCCAGCCTCTCGGCGCCCGCGCTGGGTGCGGCGGCGCTGCGCGCGGCGCTCACGCGCTCGCAGCTAAAGCCAGAGCTGGTGGACGAGGTGCTGATGGGCAACGTGCTCTCTGCCGGCATCGGCCAGGCCCCTGCACGCCAGGCGGCTCTGGCTGCAGGCCTGCCGCAAGCGGTGCCCTGCACCACCGTGAGCAAGGTGTGCGGCTCGGGCATGCAGGCCATCATCCAGGGCACGCGCAGCATCGCCCTGGGCGACGCCGAGCTGGTGCTTGCGGGCGGCATGGAATCGATGTCGAACGCCCCGTACTACGTGGAGCGCGCGCGCACCGGCCTGCGCATGGGCCACGGCAAGCTGATCGACGGCATGATCCACGACGGCCTGTGGGATCCGTACAACGACTTCCACATGGGCAACGCCGGGGAGCTGTGCGCCCAGCGCTTCGAGCTCGACCGCGGCAAGCAAGACGCCTTTGCCGCGCAGAGCTACCGCAGGGCGCTGGAGGCGCAGCGGCAGGGCTGGTTCAAGGAGGAGATCGCCAGCGTGGAGGTGCCGCAGCGTAAGGGCGCGCCGCTCGCGGTGAGCGAGGATGAAGAGCCGGGGCGCGGCGACGTGGACAAGCTGGCGAGCCTGCGGCCGGCCTTCGACAAGCAGGGCACGATCACCGCAGGCAATGCCTCCAGCGTCAACGATGGCGCTGCCGCCGTGGTGCTGGCCAGCGCCGCGGCCGTGGAGAAGCACGGGCTGAAGCCGCTGGCGCGGATCACGGCATACGGCGGCTTCGCGCAGGAGCCGGCATGGTTCACCACTGCGCCGGTGGGCGCCAGCCAGCGCGCCCTGCAGCGCGCGGGCCTGAGCGCCAAGGACATCGATCTCTGGGAGATCAACGAGGCCTTCTCGTGCGTGGCGCTGGCCTGTGCCGCGCAGCTCGAGGTCAGCCAGGAGCGCATCAACGTGCACGGCGGCGCCGTTGCGCTCGGGCACCCGATCGGCGCGTCCGGCGCGCGCGTGGTGGTGACCCTGCTCTCGGCGCTGCGCCAGCGAAAGCTGAGCCGCGGATTGGCCACCTTGTGCATCGGCGGCGGTGAAGCTCTGGCGTTGATCGTGGAGCGCGTCTGAGCCGGCAGCCGCCCAGCTTCTGGGACGGCGTGCTGGCGCTGCCCCGGGGGCTGCGCTTCCTCGCGGAGCGGCGGCGGCTCTGGCCCGCCGCGGCGACCCCGGTGCTCGTGCTCTTGGTGCTCGCGATCCCGATCGGCTGGTGGAGCATCGGTAGCTTCGGGCCGTGGCTGAGCGCGGCCGTGTTCGGTGAGACCCACAACTGGTACGAGGAGGGCGCGCGCGTGCTCTTGCGCTGGCTCTCGTCGGCGCTGGCCGCGTTCATCGGGCTGTGGCTCGCCCTGCTGCTGGCGCCGGTGCTGAGCGCGCCGGCGCTGGAGCACCTAGTGCGAGCACGAGAGGGCGAGCTCGGCGCAGGGGAGCGCCCGCGGCTGAGCCTGTGGCGCGAGCTCCGCTGCGGCCTCGAGGCGCAGCTGGGCGGCGTGCTGCTGGCGGCGCCGCTGTGGCTCTCGTATTGGCTCCTGGGGCTGGCGCTGCCGGGCGCCGCGCTCGTGTTGCTGCCCTTCCAGGCTCTGCCCCTGGCGCTGGGCCTCGCCTGGAATTTGCTCGACTATCCGCTCACCTTGCGCGGTATCCGGGCACGGGCGCGCTGGCAGCTGCTGAGACGGCACCCGAGCTCGATCCTGGGCTTCGGTCTCGCGCTCGCCGCGCTGACCCTCATCCCCGGTGCCGCTTTGTTGCTGCTGCCAGCGGGAGTGGTCGGTGCCACCCAGCTCGCCTGGCGCCTTTCGCCGGACAGTGAGCCCTCCTAGCGCCTGCCGGCGGGTGAAGGCTCCGAGCCCCCCTCATCCACCGACGCTTTCATCGCTGGCCTTTTGGCCAGGTCATTCTCGGTTTGCATTTCAAAACGTCCTCTGACAAGTTCCCGGTCCCTTGGCGAATCCCAGCGAATCCGTACAGTGCAAGCCCCTGCAGGTCATCGTTGACGGCAAAGGGGTCGAGCGAGCCATCAAGCACCTCAAGCGCAAGCTGGCGGCAGAAGGCCTGCTGCGCGAGCTGAAGAAGCGGCGTCATTACATGAAGCCGTCGATCAAGAAGCGGAAGAAGATCGCAGAGGCGGCGCGCCGCCGTCGCAAGCGCGAGCGCATCATCGAGTAGCCGCTCGGCGTTGATCGAGCTCTGTTGATCGAGCTCTGTTGATCGAGCTCTGTTGATGGACCCTTTGGGTCGCTGCAGCCAGCCTGCCGCGACCCGTTTGCGTTTGTGCAATCCGATGGGGGGTGCGCGCCCTGCCCCGCTGCCGGTCTCTGGCAACGGCCTGGTTCGGGGGGGCTCGGCGCCGCACACCACGTGCGGCGCCAGTATGTGCCCGGCTGGCGGGGGCGCTCAGCCGGTGCCGAGCTTCAGGTGGAACGACTTGGGGCGGGTCAGCGCCTCATAGCCGAGGCGCGACAGGGTGCAGCCGCGCCCCGAATCTTTCACCCCGGTCCAGGCCAGCGCGGGATCGAGGTAGTCGCAGCGGTTGAGGAAGACGGTGCCGGTGGCGAGCTGATCGCCGATGCGCACCGCCGCGTCAGCGTCGGCGGTCCAGAGCGACGCGGTGAGCCCGTAGCGGCTGTCGTTCATGAGCGCAATGGCCGCCTCGTCGCTGCTGACGGGCATGATGCCGACGACGGGCCCGAAGCTCTCCTCGTTCATCACGCGCATGCCGTGGTCCACGTCGATCAGCACCTGCGGCGCGAGATACGGCGTACCGGGCGCATCGGCAGGAAAGCGCTGCGGATCGATCAGCGCTCGCGCGCCGAGCTTGATGGCCTCGCGCGTCTGGGTGCGCACGAAATCCGCGGCAGAAGCGCGCACCAGTGGCCCGAGGGTGACGTCGGGATCAGTGGGGCGGCCCAGCTTGTATTCATTGGTGAGCGCGACGAACGCCTCCACGAAGCGCTCGTACAGCGGCTGGGCGACGTAGATGCGCTCGATCCCGCAACACGACTGGCCCGAGTTGAAGAAAGCTCCGTCGACCAGGTTCTCGACGGCGGCCTTGAAGTCGGCGGCGGGGCGCACGTACGCCGGGTCTTTCCCGCCCAGCTCCAGACCCACCGGCACCCGGCGCACGGCGGCCGCGCGCTGCACGGCGTCGCCCCCCGCGATGGAGCCGGTGAAGGCCACGAAATCCACGCTGCCACTGCTGATCAAGCCGCCGATGGCGCCGTGATCGGCGTGCACCACCTGAAAGATGTGCTCGGGGAAGCCCGCCTCGTTGACGGCATCCAGCATGCGCTCGGCGCACAGCGGCGTCTGATCCGAGTGCTTCAGGATCACCGCGTTACCGGCAATCAGCGCCGGGATGACCGAGTTGACTGCGGTGAGATAGGGATAGTTCCAGGGTGCCAGCACCAGCACGACGCCCAGCGGCTCGCGCCGGATGAAGCGGGTAAAGCCCGGCTTCGGGCCCACGTCGATGTCAGCGAGCGCCTGCGGCGCCACCTCTGCCATGTACAGGGCGCGCTCGGACAGGCCGCGCACCTCGCCCGGCGTGTAGCGGACGGGACGCCCGATCTGCCAGGTGAGCTCGCTGGCGATCTGATCTTTGCGGGCAGCGAACTTCTCCACGAATTCGCGCGCCAGCTGGCAGCGCGTGGCCAGCGGCACGCGCCGCCACTCGAGCTGCGCGCGGCGTGCGCGCTCCGCGGCGTGAGTCAGCTCCGTGAGGTCAGCGAGCTCGCGCTCGACATAGAGGGAACCATCGACGGGCGAAAAAGTGCGTTGCTTGCGCGGCATGTCGTCTCCCCAGTGCTCCGCATCAGCCTAGCTGGTGCGGGCGCCCCGAATTCGACAAAGTCACGCTCGAGTCGCTGAATCGCTACGGCGCTCTCCTACCCTGGCTCACCAGCAACTGCGGCCTGGAGCCGGCGCCTCGCTACCACCCGGCTACCGAGCGCTCAGCTGCCGACCAGCAGCACGGCTTGCAGGGTGGGCAGGCGCCGGTTCTGCGCATCCAGCTCGGACTGGACGATCTTGGTCACCAGCGGGCGGCAGCCGCCGCAACCCGTGGCAGCACCGCAAGCAGCGGAGACCTCACTGACGCTGCAGCCTCCCGAACGAACACAGCTCCGAATTTCTCGGTCCGACACTCCGCGACAGTGGCAAACAATCATCTTTCGGCTTCTGTTGCAGTTTGGGCCGCCATTCGACCCGCGGCAGAAATCCTAGCGTATTGATAACCACATTCAATTGAGAATCGACATCCAGGTGACAAGTGCGCGAAATCACTGGGAGCGACACTTCACCCGGAGGGATGATAGCGATAAGCATGCACCGTATCACCCAACCCATGGAAATAACTGACGATTTGGTTGTGGAAATGAGGTCGCGGCACTACCTTGTTTCAACTGCGGGCATGGGGGTCAGCAGAGTCAGGGAGGCTGGACCATGAAGGGCAATCCGGGAGTAATCGACGCACTCAATGCGATTCTCACCGCCGAGCTCACGGCGATTAATCAGTACTTCATCCATTTCCGCATGTGCGAGAACTGGGGCTATCCCCAGCTGGCCAAGAAGAAGCGGGAAGAGTCCATCGAGGAGATGAAGCACGCGGACAAGGTCATCGCCCGCATCCTCTTTCTCGATGGCGTGCCGAACATGCAGCGCATGAATCCGGTCAAGGTCGGCGAAGATCCGGTCGAGCAGCACAAGCTGGATCTCGAGCTCGAGCTCGAGGCGTACAAGCGCTTGAATGACGCCATCGCGCTGTGTGTCAGCTCCGGAGACAACGGCACGCGCGACCTCCTGGAGGGCATCCTCAGAGAAGAGGAAGAGTCCATCGACTGGCACGAGACGCAGCTGCACCTCGTGCAAGAGGTCGGGCGCGAGAACTACCTCTCCCAGCAAATTCGCAGCTAGTTTCCGGGGGTCTGAGGCAGACCCCTGCCCCGCGAGCGGGGCCCCGCCTCCGCCGCGTAGCGCGGGCGCTGCGCGCGGGGCCCCAGCCCGCTTGCGTTCGTTGCCGATCGCGAGTGCCTGCTGGGAGCGGAGGGATTGTGCGCTGGGCAGCGGCCCGAGCGCGCCGAATTGTCGTGAGCAGGGGCCCAAGGGGCAGCGCTGGCGCTTCAGTTCACGCGCTCTAGCCCGCTCAGGAACTCGTCCGCCTCCACCTGCTGTGTGAAGCGCACGGCTTCGGCGCCGTCGGAGTGGAACAGGATGACGGTGGGCAGGCCACGCACGGCGTGCTCCTTGGTGGTGGCCTTCACCCGCGGATCTTCGTCATCCGTCACGTCCACCCGCACGGCCACGAAGCGGCCCGCCTCGCGCTGCACCCGCTCGTCGGTGAAGGTGTGCTTCTCCATTTCCTTGCAGGCCACGCACCAGGCGGCGGTGAAGTCCACCAGCAGAGGGCGCGACTCTTCCAGCGCGCGCTTGCGTGCCTGAGTGGTGAGCGGCCCCAGGTCACCGTCTGCCGGCGGCAGCTCCCACGCCAGGGTGCGCTCCGGCTTCATCGTCGCCATGATCAGCAGGAACGCGCCCGCCGCGCTGAGCAACACACCCAGCCCCTTGCTGACCCGGGTGCCCGCCGACGCGCCCTCGAACGATTTGTGCACGGCGCCCAGCGCAAGGCCGAGCGCGATGACCACGACACAGGCGATGCGGAAGCCCAGGTTGGTCTGCGCGGGGGACGCCAGCACCGGGAAAGCTGTGGACAGGAAGTAGAGCGCCACCACCACCAGCACCAGGCCCATCACGGACTTGACGTGCATCATCCAGCGCCCGCTCTTGGGCAGCTGCAGGGCGAACGTGCCTACCAGGAAAAATGGCACCCCGAGGCCCACGGCGAATGCGCCCATCAGCGCCGCGCCCAGGCCTGCGCTCTGCGTCTGCGTGATCCAGGCCAGAATGCCCGTCAGGAAGGGGCCCGTGCAGGGCGCCGCGATGGGGCCGCAGATCATGCCCAGCACGAGCGCACCCCAGAAGCCGGAGCCGCCGGAGCTGGCCAGGCGATTCTTCCAGCTCGCCGGCAGATCCAGCTCGAACGCCCCGAACATGGAGGCAGCGAGCGCCAGAAACAAGAGGCTCAGGGCAACGATCACCCACGGGCTGGAGAGCAGCGCGCCGAACACACCACCGGTGATGCCGGCAACCACGCCGAGCGGCACGAACACGAGCACGATGCCGGCGACGAACGCGGCGGAGAGCAGGAAGCCCTCCAAGCGGCTCTTGACCGAGCGAGCACCGAACACGCTGACGGTGACCGCGACCATCGGATAGACGCAGGGCGTGAAGCTGACCAGCAGCCCGCTGACGAAGGCGCCCAGCGCTGCATACAGGGGCCCGGCGGCGAGCGCCTCCGCGAAGCCGCCGTCACCTGGAGCGGCAGCGGCGGTGGCGCTGAAGCACAGGCAGCCGATGGCAGCGAGAGCGGCGGCGAGGATGGGGGTGAGAGAGCGAAGCGTGAGACGTACGGGGGGCGACACGGAACGGGACATGATCAGACCTTGGCGCTCTCCTCTAGCTCGAGCGTGGAGAGCAGATGACGGGCACGTGCGAGCTCGGCGCTCAGTGCCACTCGCTGGGCGGCCCGACCGGTGTCGGACCGCTGGATGAACTCTTCCAGAAAGCGGCGCGCTGCCGCCAGATCTCCTTGCCGATGCGCCAGCTCTCCCAGCACGTAGCGCCCATAGCCCTGGCCGCAAGCCGAGTCCTCCAGCTCGTGCCGTGCCTGAGCGAGGGCCGTGGCGGTGCGCGCAACTGTATTTTTGCGTCCCTGGGCGAGCCGCGCCAGCAGCAGCTGCGCGCGATACAGCGGGCGCGCCGTGGTGCCCCAGCGCACCGCTCGCTCCAGCGCGTTGGCCGCGGCAGCGTACTCCTGACCAAAGTAGAGGGTGGTGCCGAGGGTCCAGAGGTGAAACGCACGGCGTGAGGCGGGCCCCGTGCGGCTCGCTCGGCGCAGCTCCTCCACGGCCTCGCGATAGTGGCCGCTCGCCAGCTGTGCGCGCGCCAGATCCTGACAGGCGACGTCGGGCAACACGCCCAGCTTCAGCACCTCTCGCGCGGTGGCACAGGCGGCCTCGAGAAGGCCGGACTCCAGCTGGGAGAGATAGAGCTGACGCAGCAGCATGGCGCGCAAGGTGCGGTCGCCGCCCGCTTGCGCGAGGCCGCGCGTGGCATATTTTGCGCGGGCACCCGAAGACTCTGCCTGAGTCGCCTTGCGGAGCAGCTCACCTGCCCGACTCTCCGCACCGGCGCTCATGGCCCTCGCTCGTTCACTGGCTCTTGCTCTAGCCCCTGGCTGCACACGTGTGCAGCTCTCGGCGACTCCCTTCAAAGATGCTGGCGCGTCAGCCGGGGCCCGTCAAGGCGCCGTACTTGCGGCAGGAAAAGCCGCGCGGAACGGGGCCGCTGCCTACATTCGCCGCTGGCGGACGGCGGCCGTGGTGTTAGGTGTGAACGGGATGAATGGGCGCAGGTGCAGCTGGCTCGGGCTGGTGCTGCTCGCGGCGCTCGGCTGCGGGCGCAAGGCCACGGTCGAGGACTGCCAGCAGATCGTGAAACGCATCGTGGAGCTGGAGCTGGAGAGCGTGGTCTCGAAGCAGGAGCTGGGCGCGGAGGTGACGCAGACGCAGCAAGCGTTCAAGGAGCGCGCGCTGTCGGACTGCGTGGGGCGCCGCATCACCGATCGGAGCCTGGCCTGCGTCGCCTCCGCCAAGACCACCGCGACCATCATCGACGACTGCTTCAACTGAGCGCGGCGGCAGCCGAGCCCCCAGCGAGCATGCTCACACGCCGCGGAAGGGCTCGAGCAGCTTGCCGAGCCGCGCGACCGCCTGCGGGATGTTGGGGCGCTCGTGCAGCAGCCGCTCCATCGGATCCCCCTTCTCGGCGACCCGGCTGGGCACGGTGAACATGGTGTGCTGGCGCGGCTCGAGCGCCATGTGCACCTCCTCCCAGTACAGCGGGGTGGAGACCGTGGCGCCGGGGTACGCGCGCACCGAATACGGGGCCACGATGGTGCGGGAGCGGCCCGTCTGCCCGGTGTCGATGTACACGCGGCCGCGGCGCTCGGACACGCGGCGCTCCATCGTGGACACGTCCGGGTGGCGCAGCTGCAGCATGCGGCCGATCAGCTCCACCAGCGCCTTGGCCGTGTCGAAGGACACGCCAGGGCCCATGGGAATGAACACGTGCAGGCCGGACTGCCCCGAGGTCTTCGGGAAGCTCGGCAGCTCCAGCTCGTCCAGCAGCTCGCGCAGCGAGAGCGCCAGCCGCACCCCGACGTGCAGCGGCTGCTCGCCCAGATCGAAGTCGATGGTGAGGAACTCGCAGTGGTCGAGCGTCTGGCGCTGGCACGCCAGCACGTGCAGCGGGATGCAGCCCAGGTTGGCGATGTGGATGAGCGCGTCCGCGCTGTCGACGAGGAACGTGGCCACGTTCTTGCCGTCGCGCTCCTCGTCGCGCAGCACCAACGTCTGCAGCCAGTCGGGCGTGCCCTTCGGCACGTTCCACTGATAGAAGCTCTTGCCCGTGATGCCGTCGGGGTAGCGCACCAGCATCACGGGGCGATCGCGCAGCAACGGCAGCAGCGTGTCGGAGATGGCCGCGTAGTAGTTGATCAGATCGCCCTTGGTGTAGCCGTCTTCCGGCCAGAACACCTTGCTCAGATTGGTCAGCGCCACCCGCGTGGCCATGCCGCCCTTGTCGGGCGGCGCCTGAGCAGCGGCGGCGGGCTCGCGCTCGGCGGACGCGGGCATGCCGGAGGCTGACGCGACAGACGCTGCGGCTTGCTGGCCCGCTGGCTCGGGCTCTGAGCCCGGCGAGTCGGGCTCGTATCGCGGCGGCGCCGCCTGGCAAGACGAGGGCTCCACGTCCTCACGAAGGCCGAGGAACACGGCCATCCTCAGGCGCTCGTCCGGTGTCCACTCCAGATAAGAGACGCGCACGACCAGCTGCGGCTCCGAGAAGAAGCGCTTGCCCTGATAGGGCAGCGGCTCCCCCACCGCGGGATCATCGGCACGCTTCAGCGGCTCCAGCCGCGCGAGCAGCTGATCGATGGTCGCGTCGCTCAGCCCGCTGCCCACGCGCCCGCGATACACCCACTGCTCGCCGTCCCACGTGGCGAGCTCCAGCGCGCCCAGCCGCTCGCGAGAATTTTTCCCCGACAGCCAGCCGACAACGACGAACTCGTCCTCGCGCTCGCACTTGAGCTTGATCCAGTCCCGCGAGCGATCGGGCCCCTGACGGTAAGGGCCACCGGCCAGCTTGGAGACCACGCCCTCGAGCCCCGCGCTCTTGCAGAAGGAGTACAGCGCGCGCCCGTCATCGAGCGCATGATCATTCACCCAGATCACGCCGCGCCCCGGCAGCAGGCGCTTGAGCAGCCGCTTGCGCTCCAGCAAGGGCAAGCTGCGCAGATCATAGGGGCCGATCTGCAGCAGATCGAACACGACGTAGTTCACCGGCACCTTGATCCGCGCCTGGTTCACGTCGGCGGGCAAGCGAGCGTGGATGCGCGGCGCGAGGCGCTGAAAGGAGGGGCGCCCCCGCTCGTCGAAGGTGACGATCTCGCCGTCGAGCACGAGCCGCTGCGGGGCCAGAGCGCGCACGGCGCGGACCACCTCCGGATAGTTCGCTGCGGCCGGGCGCAAGCTGCGGTAGCGCAAGACCACCGTGTCGTCGTGCTTGTCGGCGATGATGCGCACGCCGTCGAGCTTCAGCTCGTACAGTCTGCCCTTCTGCTGCAGGGCAGCGCCGGGCTCGCCGCGCGTGCTGGTCGAGCACAGCATGGGCACCAGCTCGGCGCATGGCACGTTGCCGGGCTTTGCGCCGAGCGCGCGCGCCTCCTCCATGATGGCGGCGGCGACCTGCGCCTTCTGACCGATCTCGCTGATGGTGAGCCCGGACAGCACGCTGTGCGGCTGCCGCTCCGTGATCTCTTGCTCCCCCACCCGGCTGTGCTCGTCCGGCTTCTTCAAGAGCAGCCACTGGCGCTGGCCGCGCTCCTCCGGATCCTTCGACTTGCCGGTGAGCACCAGCGCGAAGCGGCCCTTCAGCTTCTGCCCGGAGAGCACGAAGTCGATCTTGCCGCTCTGCTCGCCCGCCTCGCCCGGCGCCTCCAGGTAGCGCACCCTGCCGATGTCCCAGACGATCATGGGCCCGGCGCCATAGTTGCCCTCCGGGATCACGTCCTCGAAATCCAGATATTCAATCGGATGGTGCTCCGTCTGGACCGCCAGGCGCTTGTCCGCGGGATCGAGGCTGGGGCCGCGCGGCACGGCGAAGCTGGCCAGGGTGCCACCCATTTCGATACGCAGATCGAAGTGCATGCGGCGGGCGCCGTGCTGATGCACGACGAAATCACCTTGCCAAGTCGCTCGCGTCCTGTTTATGCGTTCAGCAGCGAACGGTTCGTTCGTGCGACTGGGATCCCGTTTCTCCCGGTAGCTCTCGAGCCCGTCTGCAGAACTTTTCGTCAACGCCAACGCCCTCCGGTAGCATAGCTCCATGCCGGCTCGAGCCATATCTTCGGCCACCATCTCCTTCGGGCTGGTCGCCATCCCCGTGAAGCTGTTCACCGCCACGTCCTCGGAGCAGGTCAGCTTCAACATGCTGGACCCGGAGACGAAGGGCCGGGTGCAACAGCAGTACATCGTGCCGTCCACCGGCAAGGTGGTCAGCCGCAGCACCCTGGTTAAAGGCTACGAATACGCCAAAGGCCAGTACGTGGTGTTCGAGGACGCCGAGCTGAAGGCGCTGGAGGCAGAGCGCTCAAACAGCATCGAGATCGTCGAGTTCGTGCCGCTCTCCAGCGTGGACCTGCTGTCCGTGGAGAAGAGCTACTACCTGGGCCCGGACAAGGGCGGCGACAAGGCGTATCGGCTGCTCACGGAGGCCATGCAGCACACCAAGAAGGTGGCGGTGGGGCGCTGGGCGGCGCGCGGCAAGGAGCAGCTGGTGCTGGTCCGCCCGTACAAGACAGGCTTGATCCTGCACCAGATGTTCTACGCGAACGAGGTGCGCTCGTATGAAGAGGTGGATACTGGCGCCACCTTCGAGTTCAAGGACGCAGAGCGCAACCTGGCCGAGAAATTGATCGCCGAGCTGAGCGTCGATTCGTTCCAGCCCGATCGCTACAAGGACGAATACGCCAGCCGGGTGCTCGCGGCCGTGGAGAAGAAGGTGGCCGGCGAGCAGATCCACGTCTCGCAAGAAGTGCCCAAGGCGCAGGTCATCGACCTGTTCGAGGCCCTCAAGCAGAGCCTGGAGCAAGTACAGGGTCCCGGTGGTCCGGTGAAGGCGGCAGCCAACTCCAGCAGTGCCTCGGCAGATGAGGCGGAGGAGGAAAAGCCGCTTCCCGTAAAAAAAGCCGCTCCGCGTAAGACGCGGAGCCGCAAGGCAAGTTAACGAACGGGAAATGGCCGGCGCGCAGCGCTGGCGCTGAGCTGCACGTCCACGGGCGCTAGTTGCCGGTGCGCGGCCGCCGCTGCTCGGCCGGGCTGGAGGCGCGCACCGCTGACCTCGCCGGCACCGAGGCGGGCGAGCCCGGCTGGGTCAGCACCCGGATGCGCTCGATCAGCTCTGCCGGTAGAAACGGCTTGGCCAGATACGCGAGCGAGCCGGCGTCGATCTGGCGGCGCAACAGCTCCTCCTTCACGTAGCCGGAGCAGAGGATGACCTTGCCCTGAGGCCGCCGCGCCAGGTAGCGGTCGATCAGCTCGCGCGTGCCGCCGCCCGGCATGATGCCGTCGGTGCACAAGACGTCCACCTCCCGCCCCACCTCCTCCAGCAGCTGCATGGCGCTGGCCGCGTCCGCGCTCTCGTACACACGGAAGCCGGCGGAGCCGAGCGCGTGCACCAGGCTGGCGCGCACCTTGTCGTCGTCCTCGGCCACCATCACGCCCAGCCCGAGCGGCGCGGGCAGCGACGGCAGCTGCGCGAGAACCTCGCTGGAGGCACCCGTCTGCTCGGGGAAGTAGAGCTCGATGGTGGTGCCCTGCCCGAGCTCGCTCTGCACGCGGATGAAGCCTCCGTTTTGCTGCACCAGTGCGTAGGACGTGGCCAGGCCCAGCCCGTTGCCGCGCTCCCCCTTGGTGGTGAAGAACGGCTCGAAGATGTGCGCCTGCGTCTCCTGGCTCATGCCCACGCCGCTGTCGCTCACGCAGATGGCGACCCAGCTGGCAGGCTCGCTGGGCCACGCGACGCCGCTCGGCAGCTGGGCGGCGCCGAGCACGCGCACGGCCAGGCTGAGCCGCCCGCCCTCGGGCATGGCGTCGCGCGCGTTCAAGCCGAGGTTGAGCAGCACGTGCGAGAGCTGTGCAGAGTCCGCCAGCACCCGTGCGGGCGGCGGCTCACTCTGCACGTCGATGGCGATGTCCTCCGGCAGCATGCGCCGCAACGAGCGCGCCGCGTCCGCCACCAGCTCCGCCGCGTTCATGTCGCGCGGGATGCGCACGTCGCGCCGGCCGAAGGTGAGCAGGCGCTGGGTCAGCTCGCTGCCTTGCAGCGCCGCCTGCTGGATCGCGTTCAGGCCCTCCTCCAGCTGCCTGGGATCGGTCTCACCCTGCAGCAGCGAGGCCCAGGAGAGCACCACCTGCAGCGAGTTGTTGAAGTCGTGACCCACACCCGCGGCGAGCCTGCCCACCGCCTCCAGCTTCTGCGAGCGCTGCAGTGCCGACTGCGTCTCCGCCAGCACGTGCTCGGCCCGCTTGCGCTCCGCCTCGGCGATGCTCAGGCGGCGCAACGCCTCGGAGGTGGCCTGCAGCGAGCGCTCGATCTGCGCCACCACGTGCTCCACCAGCACTGCCAGCGCCGCAGTAACGAAGCTGTAGCCGGCGGCGTATCGAAAAGCCGCGAACGGCAGGCGCACGGCCAGCGCCGGGGAGTACTGCACGGCATTCCAGCCGCCGAACACCGCCACGCACAGGGTGCTGACCACCAGCAGCAGCCACATGGTCCGCCTGCCGAGAAACAGCCCCGCGCACACGACGGCGAGCGCGCCGCACAGCACCGATCCCGGCAGCAGCCCCACGGCGGCCACGCTGGAACAGCCGGTCACGAGCAGCAACCAGCAGAACAGCTGCGCGCGGCGGCGATACGAGAGCGAGGGACGGTAGCGCAGCAAGCAGATGCAGCCGAACGCGCCCAGCATGAGCAGCGCCGCCGGGTGCGCGAAGCGCTCGGGGTTGGTGCGAGCCAGCGACAGAGTACCGATGCTGGCCAGCACCAGCCCCAGCCGCTGAGCCCAGCGCAGGGTTTGCTCGAGGACCTGTTCGCGCCACGGAGCTCCTTCCCCCTGTCCGCCCATTTCCCACACAGGATACCCGTCCAGAGCAGCACGGGCCAGGCGCCGCCGTGGGGGTGGCGCGCAGCAGAGGCGCGCGGCGGTGCATCGCCGGCGCCGCGGTGCGCGGCCGGCGCCATGCTGGCAATCCGTGAGGATGCTTGGCGATTTGGTCGAGAGGCGTGCGTTACGGAGCGGCTCGCCGCGGCGCTGACCGAGGCACTACTGCGCCGCGGGGGTGATGCGGCACTGGCCAGCAACTTGACGAATCGCGCCGGACGGCGAAGCCTGTACGTGCGATGCAATCACGCTGGCTGGAAGGCTTGACGTGGCCCGAGGCAGAGCTAGCGCTGCACGAGCTGCCCACCGTGCTCTTGCCGCTCGGCGCGCGTACGAAGGAGCACGGCCATCACCTGCCCCTGAACAACGACTGGCTGATCGCCGAGTACCTGGCCCGCCGCGTGGCAGAGCAGTGCCCGGTGCTGGTGCTGCCCACCTTGCAATACGGGTTCTATCCAGCGTTCCTCGAGTATCCAGGCTCCATCAGCGTGCGCTGGGAGGCGTGCCGCGACACCATCGTGGACATCTGCCGGAGCCTGGCCAACCAGGGTGCGAAGCGCTTCTACGTGCTGAACACCGGCATCAGCACGGTCAAGTCGCTGGATGCCGCACGCCAGGCGGTTTCGGGCGAGGGCTCGCGCTTCGAGTTCACGGACATCCGCAGCGCGTATGAGCCACTGCGCCGGCAGGTCGAGACGCAGCCGGCGGGCACCCACGCCGACGAGATCGAGACCTCGATGATGCTGTACATCGCGCCCGAGGTGGTGCGCCTGGATCTGGCCGAGCGCGATATTCATCCCGACCATGGCCCCGGCGGCCTCACCCGGGACCCGCAGGCGAAGGCCGGCGTGTACTCGCGGACCGGAGCCTATGGAGACCCGACCCTGGCGACCGCCGAGAAGGGCAAATTTCTGGTCGAAGGCATGGTCCAGTACCTGGTGGAGCAGGTGCGGACCCTGTCCAACGAGCACGTCCGGCGCGCGCCGGCCACGCTGCCCAGTCGCTGAGAGCCTGCCGCTGAGAGCCTGCCGCTGAGAGCCTGCCGCTGAGAGCCTGCCGCTGGCCTCCTGCCAAGGGGCGAGCGAGCGATGAGGCCGAGCGGTTAGTCGCCGGCCTGAGCCCCTCGATTTCGCTGCATCTGCCCGTTGCCAAGCGCGCCACGGGTAGCTATGGTCCCGCTCCCTTCGGACGCATAACTCAGTGGTAGAGTGCAACCTTCACACGGTTGAAGTCGTAGGTTCAAGTCCTACTGCGTCCACGAAAAGCCCTTAGAATTAGCCTGCGAAAGTAAGCCTGTCTCGATGCGGAGGCGGGCTTTGGCATTTTGTGCTGGTGCACGAGATTGCACATTTTGTCTTGGTGCGCGAGGGGCGCACTGTCGTTCGAGGCGGGCCCGTCGCCTGAAGAGCTCGCCTGGAGAAGAGGCGGCAAGCAGATGGGTGGAACTGTGTTTGCTCTTCGGGACGTCGGTGGCCGCGACGTGGCGCTGGTCGGCGGCAAGGGCGCAAACCTGGGAGAGCTCTCCCGGATCGATGGGCTGCAGGTGCCGCAGGGCTTCTGCGTCTCGACGGAGGTCTTCGATCGAGTTGTGGGTGCAAGCTCCGCGCTGGTCGAAGCGCTGGAGCGGCTCTCGCGGCTGAAAGTGGAGGAGCGCGAGGCGCTCGAAGAGCGAGCAGCGGCCCTGCGCGAGCTGATCGAGGGGCTCGCCATCCCGGCAGATGTCGAGCAGGCGATTACTCGGCAGCTCCGTCAGCTCGGCGAGCACGATGCCTGCGCGGTGCGCTCGAGCGCCACGGCGGAGGACTCGCCGGGCGCATCGTTTGCGGGGCAGCACGATACTTATCTGAACATCGTCGGGGCGCCAGCGATCCTGCAGCACATCCGCCGCTGCTGGGCCTCGCTGTTCAGCGACCGCGCCGTCGCTTACCGGCTGCAGCAGGGCTTTGATCCGCGCAAGGTGCACATGGCGGTGGTGGTGCAGAAGATGCTTCTGCCGCAGGCGGCGGGGGTGCTGTTCACTGCTGATCCTGTCAGCTCGAGCCGCAGAATCGTGTCGATCGACGCGTGCTTCGGCCTCGGCGAGGCCCTCGTCTCCGGGCGGGTCAGCGCCGATAACTACCAGGTACGCGACGGGCAGCTCATCGCGAAGACGATCGCCAGCAAGCAGCGCGCGACGCGGGCGCTTCCGCACGGAGGCACCGAGGAGCGCGCGCTCGAGCCCGAGCAGCAGCGCCGGCAGGTGCTGCTGGATGAGCAGATCCTGCAGCTGGCGCGGCTGGGCCGACAGATCGAGGCGCACTTCGGCCAGCCCCAGGACGTCGAGTGGTGCCTGGTCGAGGACGAGCTGTACGTCGTGCAGAGCCGGCCGATCACGACCCTGTACCCCATCCCGGAAGCGGGCGAGCCCGGCAACCACGTCTACGTCTCGGTCGGGCACCAGCAGATGATGACCGATGCCATGAAGCCGCTGGGGCTCTCCTTGCACCAGCTCGCGGCGGGGCGGCCCATGTACGCGGCGGGTGGCAGGCTGTTCGTGGATGTCGCAAAGCAGCTGGCCACGCAGGCGGGCCGCGACCTGCTCTTGAAGGTGCTGCGCGGCTACGATCCGCTGCTGGAGGACGCCCTGCTGACCATCCTCCAGCGGGGCGATCTGATCGAGTCGCCGCCGGTGGAGCCTGCGGGTGCCGCTGCCGGCAAGAGCCCCCCTGCTCATCCGGGCTTCCAGTCGCAGATCGAGGCGGACCCGGCGATCGTGCCGGAGCTGATGGCGCGCAGCCAGGCATCTATCGCGGCGCTGAAGCGGGACATTCGCGACCAATCCGGCATCGAGCTGCTCGACTTCATCGAGCACGACGTGCAGCTCATGAAGGGGAGCTGGCTCGAGCCGCGCAACTTCGGTGCGATCATGGCCGGCATGAACGCCGCCACCTGGCTCAACGAGCACATGCTCGAGTGGCTGGGTGAGAAGAACGCCGCAGACGCCCTGGCCCAGTCCGTGCCCAACAATGTCACGGCCGAGATGGGCCTGGAGCTGCTGGACGTGGCGGACGTGCTCCGCCCGCATCCGGAGGTGGTGGCTTACCTGCAGCGGGCGAAGGACGACGGCTTTCTCGCTGGCCTGGCGCAACTGTCGGGAGGGCCTGCGGCGCGCGAGGCTCTCGCTGCCTACCTCGAGAAGTACGGCATGCGCTGCCCCGGGGAAATCGACGTGACGAGGACGCGCTGGCACGAAGCGCCGACCGCCCTGGTCCCCGCGCTGCTCGCCAACATCAGGAGCTTTGCCCCGGGCGAGAGCCGCCGCAGGCTGGAGCGCGGGCTGCAGCTGGCAGCGAAGAAGGAACGCGAGCTGCTCGAGCGGCTGAAGCAGCTGCCGGATGGCGAGCAGAAGGCGAGCGAGACCTCTCGCACGATCCAGCGGCTGCGCATGTTCATGGGATACCGGGAGTATCCGAAATACGGCATCGCCAGCCGTTACTCCCTGTACCGTCAGGCGCTCCTGGCGGAAGCGGACCGCCTGGTGCAGGCGGGCGTGCTCCGCGAGCGGGAGGACCTCTACTACCTCACGTTCCAGGAGCTGCGGCGCGTCGTGAGCGAGCGCGAGCTGGACCGCGCGCTCGTCCGCCAGCGGCAGGCGGAGCACGAGTACCATCGGAGGCTCCGGCCGCCGCGGATCATCACGTCCGACGGCGAGATCTTCACGGGTGCGTACCGGCGCGGCGATCTGCCGGCGGGCGCGCTCGCCGGGCTGGCCGTCTCCGCGGGCGTGGTCGAGGGCCGAGCTCGCGTGCTCTCCAGCATGGCCGGCGCGGAGCTCGAGGCGGGCGACATCCTGGTCACCGCCTGCACGGATCCGGGCTGGACGCCGGTGTTCGTGGCCATTGCTGGCCTGGTCACGGAGGTCGGGGGCCTGATGACCCACGGCGCAGTGATCGCTCGCGAATACGGCCTGCCCGCGGTGGTGGGCGTGGAGAACGCGACTCGCTCGATCCGGGACGGCCAGCGCATCCGGGTGCACGGGGGCGAGGGCTACGTGGAGCTGCTGGAGCGCTAGCGCGCTCGTCTCCGCTCAGCCACGAAGTGGCAGCGAGAGGATGGCGCCGCCGATGCGCTCCTGCCAGAAGGCACGCTCGTCCGCGCGATGAGTCACCATGAGCACGGTGCTCTTCTGCTGCGCGCACAGCGACTCGACCAGCTCCAGCGCCCGGGCGCGGTTGTCCGCATCGAGGCCGGCAGTCGGCTCATCCATCACCACCAGCGGCGGCACCTTGATCGCCGCGCGCGCGATCAGCACCAGGCGCTGCTGGCCAAATGAAAGCTCGCGAAAGGCAGCGCTCGGCGCGAGCCCGAGCTGCAGCCACGCCAGCCAGGCGCGCGCACGCGCACGGTGACTGGGCTCGGGCTGCTGGTACAGCCCGATGCTGTCAAAGAGCCCGCTGAGCAGCACCTCCTCCACGCTGCCGCCGACCCGGTAGTCCCGGTGCAGCCGCGCGGAGACCGCGCCCACGTTCTTCTTGATGTCCCAGACCGTCTCGCCGCTGCCGCGGCGCCTGCCGAACAGGTGCAGATCGTTGCTGTAGGCCTGGGGGTGATCGCCGGTGAGCATCTCCAGCAGGCTCGACTTGCCTGAGCCGTTCGGGCCCTCGATCAAGGTGTGCTGCCCCGGTGCCACCCGGAAATCGAGCTGCTCGAAGACGACCTGCTCGCCGTAGCGCACGCTGCCCTGGCGCAGCTCGACCAGCGGCACGCCGGGACGGAGCGGCTCGTACCAGCTGCCCAGCTCCACTGGCGGCGGCGTGTGCTGGCGGGCATGCTGGGCGGCGCGCGCCAGGAAGGCCTGCGGTGTGCCGCGGAAGCTCAGCTTGCGCCCGGAGATGAGCAGCACCTCCGCAAGCGCCTCCTCGGCAAACGGCAGCTCGCGGGCGCTCAGCGCGGCCACGACGAGCACAGGCAGCTGCTCGGCGGCGTGCACGATGGCCTGCGCCAGCTCTGCCTGCGCAGCCCGATCGAGCCCCTCGAAGGGCTCGTCCAGGATCAGCAGCGAGGGCTCGCTCAGCACCGCCTGCAGGAGCAGCACCTTGCGCGCCTCGCCGGTGGAGAGCAGACGATAGCCGCGCTCGCTCAGCGGCTGCAGGCGAAATGCGGCGCACAGCGGGTGGCTCAGCCCCCGCTCGCCCAGCAGCTGACCTACGGTGCTGCTGGTATCGGCGCCGCCCCTGAAGTTGCTCTCGTCCGCGCGCAGCTGCGCCTCGTAGAAGGCTTGCTGCGACTCGGCAGAGAGCAGCCGGGCGCCAGCCACCCGTGCCGCCAGAGCCCGCACCAGGGTGGACTTGCCCGAGCCGTTGGCGCCGGTCAGCAGCGTGAGGCCCGGCCCCGGCGGGGCCAGCTGCTCCAGCTCAGGCGCGGCACCCGTGGGCTCGAGCAGCTGCTCTGACACGGCCGCGCTGTTCAACCGCCCACGGCGATTTGCTTCATCGCCGTCATGTGGCCGCGCAGCACGAGCCCGATACGCTCGACCGGATGGCTCTCGATCGCCTGATTGACGGCCAAGAGCTGCCGATTATCCACCTGCTGGACGCCCGGCGCGTGCGCCTTGCCGATCACGTCCGTCTTCTGCTTGGCCATGAAATCCTTGAGCAGCGGCACGGCAGCGTGGCTGTACAGGTAGCAGCCGTATTCGGCGGTGTCGCTGATGACCTTGTTCATCTCGTACAGTTTTTTGCGCGAGATCAGGTTGGCGATCAGCGGCGTCTCGTGCAGCGACTCGTAGTAGGCGGACTCGGGCTTCATCCCCACCTCTACCATGCACTCGAACGCCAGCTCCACGCCCGCCTTGATCATGGCGACCATCAGCACGCCGTGATCGAAGTACTCCTGCTCGCTGATTTTGTCGTTGCCGGCGGCGGTCTGCTCGAAGGCCGTGTCGTTCGTGGCCGCGCGCCAGGCCAGCAGGTTCGCGTCGCCCGCGTCCCAGTCCTTCATCATGTTGGAGCTGAAGACGCCGGTGATGATGTCGTCCTGATGCTTGCGGAACAGCGGGCGCAGGATGGCACGCAGCTCCTCCGCCAGCTCGAAGGCCTTGATCTTGGCCGGGTTGCTCAGGCGATCCATCATCAGGGTGATGCCGCCCTGCTTGAGCGCCTCGGTGATGGTCTCCCAGCCGTATTGCACCAGCTTGGCCGCGTAGCCGCGCTCGATGCCCTCGGCCACCATGCGGTCGAAGCACAACAGCGAACCGGTCTGCAGCATGCCGCAGAGGATAGTCTGCTCGCCCATCAGATCGCTCTTCACCTCGGCGACGAAGCTGGACTCCAGCACGCCCGCGCGATCCCCGCCCGTGGCCGCCGCGTAGGCCTTGGCAATCTCCAGGCCGTCACCGTTGGGATCGTTCTCCCGGTGCACGGCGATCAAGGTGGGCACGCCGAAGCCGCGCTTGTACTCCTCGCGCACCTCGGTGCCGGGGCACTTGGGCGCCACCATTACCACCGTCAGGTCTTTGCGGATCTGCTGGCCCTCTTCCACGATGTTGAAGCCGTGGCTGTAGGCCAGGCAGGCGCCCTTCTTCATCAGCGGCATCACCTTCTTCACCACGTCGGCGTGCTGCTTGTCCGGGGCCAGGTTGCAGACCAAGTCAGCCGTGGGAATGAGCTGCTCGTAGTTGCCGACCTTGAAGCCATTGCTGGTGGCGTTGGTGTAGCTGACCCGCTTCTGGTCGATGGCGTCCTGCCGCAGCGCGTAGCTGACGTCGAGCCCCGAGTCGCGCATGTTGAGGCCCTGGTTCAGGCCCTGCGCGCCGCAGCCCACGATGACCACCTTCTTGCCGCGGAGCTTCTCCACGCCGTTGAACTCGCTCCGGTCCATGAAGCGGCACTGGCCGAGCTGCTCGAGCTTCTGCGCCATGGTGAGGGTGTTGAAATAGTTCTGTCGGGACATGGTTGCTCTCTCGCGGTTCTGGTGCCCTCGGGGCAGCGCCTGCCGCAGAGAATAGACCGCGAGGGGGCCGGAGCCAACGTTGCGTTTGAACCCCTTTTTGGTAGTCTAAATTGCAAATTCTGCAACATGGCCACGTCCACCCACCAGGAGCTCAGCCTTTTCCTGCACTTGGCAGAGAGCCTGCACTTCGCGCGCAGCGCCAAGGCAGCCGGCATGAGTCCCTCCGCGCTAACGCGTTTCGTCCAGCGGCTGGAGGAGGAGCTGGGGCAGCCGCTGTTCCAGCGCAGCCGGCGCAGCGTGACCCTGACGCGCGCGGGGGAGATCTTCCGCGACCACGCCCGGGCGCAGCTGGCCGGCCACGCGCGCCTGCTGGAGGCGCTGGCGGCGGAGAAGCAGGCGCCCACCGGTGAGCTGCGCATCGCCTGCACGGTGACGGCTTGCCACTCCGTCTTGCCCCGGCTGTTTGCGCGCTGCCGCGCCCGCTATCCGGGCATCCACCTGCAGCTGAGCACGTCGGACGCCGCGCGCTGCATGCAGGGGCTGGAGAATGACGAGGTGGATCTGGCGGTGGTGCCCGAGCCCGATCGTCCAGCGGCCGAGCTGCGCTTCGTGCGCCTGGCGTTCACGGAGCTGTCCTTCATCGCGCCCGCGTCGGATCAGGAGCTCGCGCGGCGTGCCCGGCTGGGCGGCGATCACTGGGAGGGTTTGCCAGTGATCCTGCCCCGGCGCGGCCTGGAGCGCGAGCGCCTCGACGCCTGGCTGGAGGAGCAAGGCGCCCGCCCCGACGTATACGCCGAGGTGGATGGCAACGAGGCCATCCTGGCGCTGGTGGCGCTCGGCTGTGGCGTGGGAGTGGTGCCGGAGCTGGTGCGCAAGGACAGCCCGCTGCGCGGGCGCATCGAACAGGTGGAGGTGCGTCGCCCGCCGCGTGGCTATCACGTCTCGCTGTGCGCCAAGAGCCGCACCTTGCTGCGGCGCACGGCGAGTGCGCTGTGGGAGCTGGCGCCCGCCGGCTGAGCCGTAGCTCAGGCGCGGAGGGCGCCGCGCTGCTCACTTGTCAGGGCAAGGACGCGCCTCGACCTGACACTCGGGGTTGCACGCCTGGCAGGCCTGCGGCTCCCACAGAGCGATATCGCAGGTCTCGCCAGCGTCCAGCACGCCGTTGCCGCACGCGAATTCACACGAGCTCTGGTCGAAGCGGCAGACGTTGGGCTCGCAGCGCAGCTCGCCGATCGTTCCGGGCATCAAGCTGGCGCAGCTCGCTCCATTCAGGTCCGCGCCATCGCAGTCCTCGCCCGCGTCCACCGCGCCGTTGCCGCACAGCTCCTTGGGATCGGGCGGCTGAGGTGCGCCGCCGTAGCCGCTCGAGCCACCGCTGCCGTCACCGCTCGTGCCGCCGTGGCCGCCAGCGCCGCCATTACCGGCACCACCGGTTCCCGGCGGCTGCTCGCCGGGCCTGGGACCCGCCCCTCCAAATCCGCCATCGGCGCTGCCCGCACCGCCAGCGCCGCTCAGCGGCGGGAGCGGATTGTAGGGAGCGTTCCAGCCGCTCCACTCGATCTCCTTGACCCGCGAGGGGGCCGAGGCGCCATCTTCGAAATACTCGACAGTGGCGGTGCCGGCACCGTCGAACGCAAAGCCCTCGATCTCGATGCGGCCCGCCTGAGTGGCGCGGAAGACCTGCACGCCCGTGTCGAAGTCGTAGGGGGTGACCGTCCACCCCACCGGTGGATGATTGGCGAGGAAGCTCCAGATGTTGGTGGTGCTGAGATCGCGGGTGACCGAGCTGTGATTGGTGATGCGCACTTCCAGGCCCATCGCCTCCGGTAGATCGACCACGAAGCGCAGCCCGGGCCGCGCAGGATCAAACGTGAAGCGGGTCAGCCCGGGGTCGAGCACGTTCGCGTAGTCCACGATGGGATAGCGGATGCGGCCACCCTCGTACACGTAGGGCGCCGTCTCGGTGAAGCGATCGATCTGAGTGTCGATGGCGGGGACGGAGGCGTCGACGCCAGCCTCGCTGAAGCGCCGGTTCAGGTTCTCGCGGGCGCGCTCCAGATCGACCATCTTGGCCCCTTCCAGCAGCGCCGCGCCGTTCTCCGGATCGTCGAGCGTGCCATCCTGGCGCAGGTCATCCTGAATCTTGGCCAGCAGCTCCGAGAGCTCCGCCACGGTGCGCGTGCCCTGCAACATGATGGAGATGGCGAGCAGCGCGGCGTTGCCCTCCCCTGCCTGCGAGATGTCCAACCCCTCCGCCGAGCCGACCGCCGCCGGATCCAGCTCGAACAGCTCGAGCAGCTCGCGATGAGCCTGCGACTTTGCTGCGGCGAAGCTCAGGCCGCTCGAGCTCACCAGGTGCTCCAGCCGGGTCGCCTCCAGGTGACCGAGCAGGTTGATGTTGCTGGCGCCCGGATTGGACAGGTCGACGTAGCCAAAGATCGATAGCGGGCTGGCCGAGAGCTCGCCGCGCACCTCATCGAAGTAGAAGCCGCTGACCTCCACCCGGGCGTACGGCGTGCCGAGCTGCACGCCGCGAACGGAGTAGCCGCCGCCATCGCCGCTCATGGTCGTGCTGAAGCTGCGCCCGGTCTGCACCAGATTGGCATCGAGCTCCGCGACGGTGACCTTGCTGCCGCTGCTGAATGGTCCTTTTTGAGCGCTGCCGCTCACGTCTGTGCTCAGCGGCTGGCCGCCCGCCGGCCCCGCCTGGCCGGGTGCTCCACAGGCAGACAGCGCCGCCGCCAGGCCCACCCCGCAGCCGATGATCCGCCCCATGCCCATCACGCCCGTCCGCGCTCTCACATTTGAATTCGCAGCCATAATTCCGTTCTCGCCAGCTTCGTGGCGGTGCACGGCCGTTGAACGGGTTTCGCGCGAGCCTCCGTTAACGACGCTGCGGGTGAGCCCAGTTGGCTGGACGGGAGTGGACGGCCATTGTGGAGCGCACGTGGACGGTGCAGCTACCGCTCGTTCAGCCGCTCGTTGACCTCGGCACGGAACTCGGCCAGCTCACGCAAGATCGTCTCGATGTTGACCTCGTTCTTCAGGTTGACTTGAAAGTCAGTCTGCGATTGAGCGCGGTCCTTCAACGTCTGGCGGTTCTGGCTCATGACGATGAGCGGCCCCTGCAGCGCCACCAGCACGGCCAGCACGAGATTGTAGAAGACGAACGGATAGGGATCGAAGGTGTCACCGCCGCGCGCATTGGTGACGGCCCAGGCGGCAGTGACCACGATCAGGCCGACGATGAAGGCCCAGCTGCCGTTGAGCTCTGCGATGCGATCGGCCAGCTTGTCCGTCCAGGTCAGGCTCTTGTTGAGCTCCTGCACCACGTCCTTGGCCGCACGCGTGGAGAGCAGCGTGTTGGTCTCGCGCAGGCGCTGGGTCATCGTACGCAGGATCGGCATGGCCGCGCCCGGATGCTGCGCCAGGTACGCGGACAGCGTCTCCGCCGTGAGCTCCAGGAGCACCACATCGGTCGTGGCCAGCGCGCTGGCAGAGCGCGGCTGGCGATCGAACAGGGAGAGCTCGCCGAAGTATTCGCCCGGCGCCAGATCCTTCAGCGAGATGCGCCGGGACTGCTCGCCCGGCAGATGGATGTTCACCTGCCCGGCGGCGACGATGAACATCGCGGTGGCTTCGTCGCCGTAGTGAAAGATCATCTCGCCCGCGCGATACCTGCTTTCGCTCAGCTCGCTGGCGAGATCCTTCAGGTCCGCCTCTGCCAGCCCCTCGAACAGTGACGCTTTCCGAAGCAGTTCCGCTCTCTCCACGTTGGCCTTTCGCGCTCCGTCTCGCTGACCGCCTTGCTGACGGGCGGGCTGCTCACCAGCCCGGGTCGCACTGCCGCGACAGCGCGCCGCGGCAGCCTCCAGTGCGGCCGACATAAGTCACAGGTATAGTCGTCCGGTTGACGTCGGTTGCCTTCACCCGGCCGCGGCACGGCACGTGCTTGTGAGCAGCGCGCATGTCCACGAGCCCTCCTACCTGCCGTATTCTGTGGCTTTTCGCCACCGCCCCACCAAGCTGGCCAGGAAAATCGGCGCATCCGGCCGGCCCCATCACGCCGGGGGCCCCACGCGGGCCGTCCGATGTTAGAGGACGTGCGGCGAGGTGGTCGCGATGACGATGCGCACGGAGTCGATCCTGGTGCCTGGGCGCAACGTGTGGAGGTCGGCGCACGCGGAGGCGAGCGGCGTGCTGGTCGATGCTGCCGACTACTATCGTGCCTTCTACGAGGCCGCCAGTCAGGCCAAAAAGAGCATTCTGCTCTCGGGCTGGCAGTTTGATCGCGGCGTGCCCTTGCTGCGCGGATCCGCGGCGCCGGCCGGCGCCGAGGTGAGGCTGCTGCCCTTTCTCAACCAGCTGTGCGAGCGCAACCCCGAGCTGCAAGTCCACATCCTGGCCTGGGACTTTCACGTGGTGTTCGCGCTCGAGCGCGAGTGGATGCAGACACTGTATTTCCAGTGGGCAACCAACGAGCGGCTGCAGTTCCGCTTTGACGAGGCGCCCACGGCGGAAGGCTCCCACCATCAGAAGCTCGCGGTGATCGATCGCTCCGTGGCCTTCCTGGGCGGCATCGATCTGTGCGAGCAGCGCTGGGATGATCGCCGCCACAGCCAGCACAACCCGCTGCGCGTCAGCCGGGGCAAGCCGCACAAGCCCTATCACGACGTGCAGGCGTACCTGGCGGGTTGTGAGGTGGTCGACGTGCTGCGCGAGCTGTTCCTCGACCGCTGGGCGCGCTCCGAGGGGCCGAGCCTGGTGCTGCCCGACTGCGACCCCAGCAAGGGGAGCAGCTACGTGCCTCGCGGGGCCCTGCCGCTCGGGCCCTGCAAGGTGGCCTTCAGCCGCACCGACCCGCGCGCTCCGCACGCCGACGTGCGCGAGGTGGAGGCCCTGCTGCGCGCAGCCATCGCCGCCGCCGAACAGCTCATCTACATCGAGACGCAGTATTTCAGCAGCCGCTCCATCGCCGACGCGCTGCTGGCGCGGATGCGCCAGCCGGAGCTGCCGCACCTCGAGATCGTGGTGATCCTCAACGACAAGCCGGAGGCGGTGAAGGAGGAGATCGCCGTGGGGCTGCGCCAGGCCAAGATCCTGAACGAGCTGGCGGGCGCCGCGCGCGAGACGGGGCACGCCTTCGGTGTCTATGGCTCGCTCTGTGATGGCGAGGAGCGAGACCGCGCCGCCACATACATCCACTCCAAGCTGCTCAGCGTCGACGATCGTTTCCTGACTGTGGGCTCTGCGAACCTCACCAACCGCAGCATGGGCGTGGACACCGAGCTGAACGTGTCCTGGGAGGCGCCGTGGTCGAGCACGCGCGAGACGCTCGGCGAGGGCATCCGTGCGCTCCGGGTCAGCTTGCTGCTGGAGCACACCGGGCTTGCCGAAGGGACCACCACGCAGCGCGCCGCTGCCGCCCTGGCGAACCCCGAGGGTCTGGTGGCGCGGCTCGATCAGCTGTGCGCCGGCGAGAACGCTCGTCTGAGCCGACACGTGCTGACCAGCGAGCGCGAGCGCCAGCTGATGAAGCTCATCGATCCAGAGGACCTGCCCTTCGATCCGGCGCAGCCCGATCACGAAGACGGCAGCCCAGAGCCCGAGGATGAGCCGCACGCTCGTGGCTCGTTCGCCGGTGGCGTGGCAGCGCTCTGGGACCGCCTGAAGCCCAGCGGCTGAACCCAGCCCGGCGCCGCCGGCGCTCCCCTCCCCCTGACGGTAGCCGCCAGGGGGCGCAGCGCACTGCACTGGCAGCGCCGCTCGGGCGCCGCGCTCAGAGCCGCGCGCCGGCCTGGGCGAGCACGATCTGCTTCACGCAGGCAGCCGGATCCGGCGCGTAGGCGTAGCCCAGCTCGCCCGGCGGAAAGCTGGTAGTGCTCTGCCAGGTGTCGGCGTTGGCGAGCGTGTCGTCCGACACGTCCCAGGTGACGTTCGGACCCACGTGGTTGTTGCGCAGATCCCAGAAGCCCAGCTCGTCACTGAAGCGCGAGGTCACCGGGTTGCGCGCGTTCTCGAAGAAGTTGGACTCGATCAGCGCCACTCCACCCATGCGCACGTTGATGCCGCTGTCGGTGATCGTGCCGAAGTAGTTGTTGAACATGTGGATGAAGCCGAAGCGGTGCAGCGGCGTGCGGGAGACCACGTTCTCGTAGCGGTTGTGATGAAAGGTGACGTAGCGCTCCGTCTCGTCGTCATCGCTCGAGCCGAGCAGGCCCGTCTTCTGGTGATCGTGCAGGTAGTTGTACGAGAGCGTGATGCGCCGCGCGCCCTTCTTGATGTCGATCAGCCCGTCGAACTCGGTGTCTCCCGCGCCTTCACAGTCGTCCTTTGTCGAGCTGAACAGGTCGTTGTGATCGATCCAGACGTTCTCCACGTCGCCGTTGGTGTCGTTGCCCTCGATGGTGATGGCATCGGAGGAGCCACCGCCCGGCAGGAGCCCCAGGGTCATATTGCGCACGATCACGTTCCTGGCGCGGTTGATCTTGATCCCGAAGTTGGCGCTGGAGCCAGACCCGCCCTCGATGGTGACGTTCTCCATCTCCTTCACCTCCAGGATCTGCGCGTCTTTCTCGTGCTGCGCGCAGACATCCGTGATGGTGGCGAAGTCGAACGTGCCGGTATAGCGCAGGACGAGCGCGGTCTGGCTGCCCTCCTCGAAGGCGTCCCGATAATCATCGAGCACGGCCTGCGCCTCGTCATAGCTGCTGACGACCACCGGCGTGGCGCTGCCGCCACCCGTCGTAGCGGCGCCGTAGCCCACCGGCACGGTCAGCGCCGGAGGAATGACACAATCGCCCGGCTCGGCAGCAGGTGCCGCCGGTGCGGCCGGCATCATGACGGGCCCGCCCGGATCGCCATTCAGGCCAGTGACCGGCGGCGTGCCCTCGTTGCCCAGGCCAGATGGCGTGCTCGGCATGGCAGCTGGCGGCGGCTGCGCGGGCGAGCCGTCCGCGGGCGTACCGTCGCCGGCTCCAGCACCTCCCGGTGCAGCGGCGCTGGCTGGCCCTGAACCGGGCTTTTCACCTGCATCTCCGCAAGCCCACAGCAGGCTGGCGCAACCGAGGAGGCCCAGAGCTCGTCTCACGCGCGTCGTTTTCACAACGGCTCAATGCAGGGCGAGGCCGATCAGATCGCGAAAACGGCTGGGCTGCACGAATCTGGTACACCCCGCGTGCAACTTGTCGGGCCGCCGTCCCGGGGCCGGGCCAGCAGGTGCGCGTCGAGTGCTCGTATCTGCGCTACTCGTCTTCGCTCAGGAACGCGTTGGCGATGGCGTTGAGCGGCAGCTGTTGCACCACCCAGTGCTCCATCTCCAGCAGGCGCAGCTCCGAGATGTGCAGGCCCGCCGCGATGGTCTTCAGCAGCTCCATCTCCTCGGGGTGAGGCACGCCGTCGGCATAGGCCAGCGCCAGTAGCTCGAGTAGCGCGGCTCCTCGCGACGAGCGACTGGCGAACGTGCTCAGCAGCTCCGGCGTGGGCGCCGCCGGTGCGATCTCGGTCGCGGGCAGGCCGAGCTCCACCTCCAGCGCCTCGAGCGCGGCCGCCTCTGCCACTCCCTCGCGGCCATCGGCGGCGATCAGATGGCGGGCAAGACCAACGAACGCGATGCGCTCGGCCGGGGCAAGATGAAATAGGAACATGTTACGCTCTCTCTTCTGCCTGACGGCGTGGTCCGACCCGCGATTGAGGCCCCGGCACGGGCAAAGCGCTCCTAAAAGGGCGCGCTGGCGCGGAGAGAGCGCCGGAAGAGCGCCGAGACGACCCGCCGCCGCGCCCCGGAGGGCAGGCGCGGCGTGAGCCAGCGGCGGAGGCGGGGGCTCAGACGGGGGGCTGGGCGAACGCCAGCTGCGCCGCGGCGGACGGGCGGCTGAGCGCGGCGCTTGCCTCCAGCGCGATGGCCGCGCCTTGCACCGTGGAGGCGATGCGCACCGCATCCAGCACCGCGTCCGCGCTGATGCCCGCCTCGAGCACCGCGTGCTCGTGTGCTCGCACGCAGGTCTCGCAGTCGTTGATGGCGCTCACAGCAAGCGAGAACAGCTCGAAGTCAGGCCGGTTGGTGGCGGGCTTCGCCAGCCGGTTCATGCGCAGCCGCGCCGGCATCTCGCCGTACTCGGCCTTGCCGATGCGGTGGCGAAAGCGATAGAAGACGTTGTTCATCCCCATCAGCGCGGCAGCCGCCACCGCGTCCTCCACCACCGCGTCCCCCGCGTGCTGCCGTGCCTCTTGCACGAGCGCCCGGCTCAGCTCGAGATTGCGAGCGGTGAGCGCGGAGGCCACCACCACGCCCCAGCGCTGGGCCGTGGTGAGCGGCCCCCCGCTGAGCACCGACTGAAGGTTCAGCTTGATGTCCCTGGCCGCCTCGGGCAGCTGCTCGCGCAGGCTGGTGAGCGTCTCCATCCTCATACCTCCAGGGTGGCGTCACCCTTTTTCCAGTTGCAGGGGCAGAGCTCATCGGTCTGCAGCGCATCCAGCACGCGCAGCACCTCCTCCACGTTACGGCCGACGCTCAGATCGTTCACGCTCACGTGGCGAATGACGCCGGTCGGGTCGACGATGAACGTGGCGCGCAGCGGCACGCCATCTTGCTGGTGCAACACGCCGAGCGCCTGCGAGAGCTCGCGCTTGGTGTCGGCCAGCATCGGGAACGGCAGCGCCCTCAGATCCGGGTGATCCTTGCGCCAGGCCAGGTGCACGAAATGCGTGTCGGTGCTGGCGCCCAGCACCTGCGCCTCGCGGTCGCGGAAATCTCCGTAGCGCCGCCCGAACTCTGCGATCTCCGTCGGGCAGACGAAGGTGAAGTCCATCGGCCAGAGAAACAGCACCTTCCAGGCGCCGGGAAAGCTCTCGTGAGTGAGCTCGGCAAACTCTTTGCCCTTCTCCAGGCCAACGACGGCGTTCAGCTTGAACTCGGGCAGACGATCTCCAACGGTCAACATTTACTCTTCCTCATCTCTCGCGCCGCACGCCTGTCGTGCGGGCATGAGCTGAGTATTCTTCTCCGCGAGAGGCGGGGCCAATTCAGCTTTTGAGTCACATCGATAGCCGCGGGCTATCGATGGAGCCTGCTGGCTGCCGCAGCCGCAAGCGGAGCCTGCGCGTGCCTGCGCCGTGCCCTCAGTTCAGCACTGCTGGTGGCTGCTCGGGAGCGACGGGATGTTGCAGGGGGCCGGCGTGGTGCAGCACCATCTTCCACTCAGTGCCCTCCTTCACGAACGCGTTGGTGGCAGCGAGGTGCCCCGGACCATCGCCCGCGGCCTCGTAGCAGGTGACCAGCGCAACGCTGCCGACGAGCTGCACGCGCGGGATGAGACAGCGCAGCGGCAGCTCGGGGCGTACCCTCAGGATCGCCTGCCAGCTGCGCAGCACGGCCTCTCGCCCGTGGATGGCCTGCATGCCGGGGTGCAGGCAGCTCACGGGCGCGTGGCTGGCCCACAGGCGTGACATGCTGGGCACATCACCCTGGCTGAAGGCGGCGTAAAAGGCCTCGTTGGCGGCCAGTACTTCCACGGAAGAGGGGGTGAGCTCGACAGGCATGACGGCCGGGACCATACCACGGGCTTCGTTTCAGGGGCGCCGCTGCCGTCAGCGCGGTGATGCAACGCCGCGGTGACCCACCGCCGCTGTAACGCGGTGACGCAGCCCCGCTGTAACGCGGTGACGCAGCCCCACTGTAACGCGGTGACCCACCCCCTCCGGGCAGCCCGGAGCCCGGGTTACACCGCTGTGGCGACCGCGTGAACCCGCTGCAGAGTGCTCAGCAGCTGCGGGATCTGTACCGGCTTGGTCAGCACGAGCACGTCTTGCCGCAGCTGGCCCGGGTCCACCGCCTGATCTGCCGTGAGGATGACCACCGGAACGTCTGCGAGCCGCGGATCGAGCTGGTGCTCGATCAGGAAGTCGTAGCCGTCCATCACCGGCATCACCAGGTCGAGCAGGATCACCGCCGGGGTCGCCTGCATGTCCCGCAGGCGCTCCAGCGCGTCTTTGCCGTTGACCGCAGTGGCCACCTGAAAGCCGCGCCCCTCCAGCAGCTCCGCCAGCGCCTCGCGCACGTCCACGTCATCGTCCACGATGAACACCGGGTGTTGCTCGGACGAGGCACCCCGCTCGACGATGGTGCTCGCACGCGGTGAGGAGGCGCGCGGCATCCCCTGCGCAGCGCGAGCGCCGCGCCGCGGCAGCTGGAGGCGGAAAGTAGTGCCCTCGGCCTCGGACGACGTCACGCGGATCTCACCGCCGTGCGCGCGCACGATCTCCTGGGTGATGAACAGGCCGAGCCCCAAGCCCTGGCTGCCGTCCCGCTTGTGACGCGTGTTGCGGAACGGCTCGAACAAGGTGGGCAGCAGATCCGGGCGCACGACCCCGCCGTTTTCGAACGAGATCTCCACCCGCTCCGGGGCGCTGCCGTCCAGGCGGATCAGCACCGGCGTGTTCGGCGCGCCGTGCTGCACGGCGTTGGCGGACAGATTCGAGAACACGCGCGCCAGGCGGTCCGCGTCCCACTCGCCCTCCAGGTCACCGGCAGCATCCACGCGAAAGCGCCAGCCAGGGTTGGCCAGCTCCACTTCCTCCAGCGTCTGCTTGGCGATCTGCCACAGATCGCCCGGGCGGCGATCGAGCGGGATGCCGCCGCCCAGACGAGCACGGGTGAAGTCGAGCAGCTGCTCGATCATGCGCGCCATGCGCTCGCCGCTACCGAGGATGCGCTGCAGCGGGGCGCGCACCTTGTCGTCGTCGGCGCGCAGCAACAGGAGCTGCGCCGCCGTAACCATCGCGGCCAGTGGATTGCGCAGATCATGCCCCAGCACGCCAGCGAAGAGCTCGTTGTAGCGGATCGTCTCCTCCAGCTCGCGCAGCACCGCGAAGCGGCTGATCACGGAGGCGAGGTGGTGGGCGATCTCCAGCGCGGTCTCGACCTCCTGCGCCGTGAAGCGGTGGGGCTGGTCGTAGTAGACCATGAACTTGCCCAGCAGCCGCCCGCCGCTGACCAGCGGAATGAAGGCCAGCGCGCCGATGCCCTCCGCACGAAACAGCGGATGATGCTCGGCCCAGCTCGCCTCCGCCTGGACATCGCCGAGCAGCAAGGGCTCCGGGGTCGTGGCATCTCGAGCCCAGGGCGAGTGCCCGTCCACGGCGCTGCGGTACAGCTCCGAGAGCTGATGCCACGCCCGGAAGCGCATCACGCCCTGCTCGTCGAAGAGCAGGATGGCAGAGCGCTGGCTGCCCAGTGCTCGATCGATGGCCGTGAGCGCTGCGTCGAACACCTCCTCCACCCGCTCGGCGCCGACCACCGCCTGCGCGAAGCAGAACAGCTGCTCGGCGCTGGAGCGCGCGCACTGCGTCTGCTGATACAGGCTGCTGTTTTCGATCGCGACGGCGGCGCGCTCGGCCAGCTCCTCCAGCAGCTCCAGATCATCACTGGTGTACGTCTGCCCGGGCCTGGTGCGAGTGGCGGTGACCGCGCCGATGATACGGCCGCTCACCCGCAGCGCCGCGCCGATCAAGGCGTACGCCGGAAACTGCTCCAGGAACGCGCGGTACCCCGGCGCGGCGCGCTCGGCCAGCAGCGCCGTATCGATGCTGGGCAAGAGCACGCTCTTGCCGTCACTGACGAGCTGCCCCGTGATGCCCTCCCCCACCCGCACCGGCACCCCGGCGCTCAGGCCTTGCAGCAGCTCCTGCGCGCGGGGCACGGGGTGCTGCACCGCCGTCAGGCGCAAGCTGCCGTCCTCTCGCAGCAGGACGATGTTGATGCAGCTGTCGAGCGAGCTGGACAGCTCCGACGCGACGTTACGCAGGGTGCCGTCCAGCTCCAGCTGCGAGCTCGCGAACGCGCGCGTGGCGCGGCTCAGCACCTGCAGGCGATGCGCTGCCGCCTCGGCCGCGGTGGAGCTGCGGCGCTGGGCCTGCAGCAAGCGCTGCCGCTGGATGGCCTGCGCGCCGTAGCGCGCCACGAGCTGCAGAAAATCACGCTCCTGCTCGTCAAACTCGCGCGCCTGCTCGATGGTGAGGCCCAGCGCGCCCAGGGTGCTGCGACCGTCGACCAGCGGCAAGCAGGCGACGCGGTAGCTGCGCGCCGGTGTGGTGTCGCCCGCGAGCTGGGGGTACCGCTCGAGCAGCGCCGCGCGTGATGGCAGCCAGACCGGCTTTGCCGAGCGCAGCGCATCGATCACGGGCAGGGCCGCCGCCGCCAGTGGCAGCAGGGCGAACTTGGCCTGCGATGCTCTGGTGTAGCCGACGGAGCGCACCAGCCGCGCGCGCCCGCCCTCCACCGCCAGCCAGAGCCCCGCGCTGGAGGCGCCCACGGCATGGGCCACCTGCTCCACCAGCGCGCCAAACACCTCCTCCTCGGAGACGGCGTCGGCGATGGCCGCCGTGATCTCGAGCAGAGCTTCGGCGTTGGCAGCGGCTGCCGCCACCTGCCCAGCAGGCCACTGGCCAAGCCGTGGCGTCATTGTACTTGCGCGCGGTGAGCGCGAGCGAGCCGGTTCAAAGAGACCGAACCGCCTCGCCCCCTGTGCCGCGTCCCCTTCCCGAGCGACATCCCAACCCTCCGAAATTCCGACGCTGGCTAGCATCGCGCGGGCTGGGCGGAAAGGAAAGGGCTGTTGGCAGGCCGGTGAAGGGGGGCCAGCGCCCTAACAGTGTTAAGAATGCGGTCGAGCTCGGGCCCACGTCGAACCGTGGAGTGGGTGTGCCCCCACAGCTTGCTCGGGCGGCCGAGCCTCAA
>JAICQL010000087.1 GCA_025937895.1 Polyangiaceae bacterium
GCCAGCGTGGCGAATACGTATCGCACGGTGACGGATCAACCGGCGATGTTCTTCAACAACCTGGCGGCAGACCATGGCAGCTGGCTGGGTATGAACGGCAGCCAGGGCCCCACCTTCTTCGCGCTCACCGCCTGGTTCAGGGTGCACCTGATGGACGACGTGGAAAATCGCCGGTTCTTCTTCGGTGAAGATTGCGCGCTGTGCACGGACAACCGCGTGACCATCGAGCGCAACGGCCTCATGAATCAGTAGTCGGGGCGCTCACGTTCGCGACCTGACGTGCGCCGAGAGACGCCGCCGCCTGCGCCGGCATCGAGCTGAGCGCGGGCAAGGGCTTACGCCCGCCACGAGTCAGTAAGAGGGGCGGAGCACAGGGATACCTGAGCTCCGCCGCGCTCGCCGCTGCAGCACACCCCGGCGTCTTTTTCGCGCAGCTCGATCTCGCAGGCTGCCGCCGCTCAAAGCAGGAGCAGCACTGGGCCCCCGAGCGCCGCCCTCCGTGATAGAGGTCGCTTGCTTCGTAGGCACACGGTCGAGCACCGCGCTCGCGCAGTTCGTGCGGCAGTCCCAAGCAGGTGGATCGACCGAAGGAGGACTGGGTCGTCCAGGAACGCCCAGACATCCGGATCATCTCGGACGAGGACTGGTCCGCCGCGCAGCGACGCTGGCACACCCAAGCACGGTAGCAGGCTCAATCAAGGCGAGATTTGGTTTGGTCGAGCTGAACCGAGCCGAGACCCGCGTCCACAACTTCATCGAGTTCATCGCGAGCGGCCGAGCCACCCCGACGCTCGCCGACGCCCTGAGCCAAGCCGAGGAGCAGGTAAATCCCTCTCGGCCGAGGAAGCCGCCAAGGACCACGCCTTCACCCCGCCGCCCCGCGCTTGGATCCACGATCGTATCGGCAAGCTGGACCACCTGCTCGCCACGCGCACCGAAAAGTCCGCCCTCGCGCTCCGGCGGTTGACGGGGCCGATCACCCTGTCGCGGCAGAAGCCCGAGGTCGGCAGGCTCTACTACATGGCCCGGTGCAAATTCGACGCCCTCAACCTGCTGGTCGAGGACGGGGGTTCGAATTTATTGCATTGGTGGAGGCGCCGGGAATCGAACCCGGGTCCGCAAGGCATCCGCTCAGCCTTCGTTCACGTGCGTAGCCGGTGCAATCCGCCGGCAGATTTCGTGGATTCGGCCAAGACCTAGCCGCCAGAGTTTTCTCGCCCCGTCGCCGTGATGGCGCAACGACGGGACCAGCCTTAGTGTTGACGCCCTTCCGTTACCAAGACGATCTCACGGTTGGACGGCTTCGTGGTTTTTTAGGCCGCGAGAGCGATTGCGTTATCGTTCGCAGTTAACGTTTGCTCGCTTTTTGAGTAGGTCGAGCGCTACCGCACGCAGACTGCTCTTCAGTCCCCACGTCGAAACCGATCGCCCCCGAATCTCCTTTGCAGGGCTCGGGCAACCTAATGTCGCAGGGGCTGATGTCAAGGTTGCACACCAGTGGCCAATGGTTTGAGCGCGAGGCGTCCGTGTGAGCGCCCCGTTGCGATCAATCTTGCCCAGAGTCGTAGCCAGACACTGGTCGTTGCCTCGCGCACAAACTACTGGACAAAAAATCAGTATCAGGTAGTTTGGGGGCATGCGGGGGTCGGGCATGGTCTCGCGATCGCTGGAGGAGCTCGATGCGGAGCTGGCGATGCGCGCTCGTCGGGGAGCGGCGTGGCAGCTGCGGCTGGGCCAGCTGCTGGAGGTGCTGGCGCAGCTGGAGCTCTATTTTCAGCTGGGCTTCTCATCTTTGGCTGCCTACGCGCTGGAGCGCTGTGAACGAAGCGCTCGCTGGGTAGAGGCTGCACGCTGTCTCTCGCGCAGGCTCGAGTCGCTGCCACTGCTGCGCAGGTCGTTGGCCACGGGGCAGCTCTCCTGGAGCGTCGCGGAGTTGGTCTCCAGCGTGGCGCGTCCGGAAGATGAAGCGCGGTGGCTGGAGCTTGCGCGGGGTCATACCGTTCGGGAGCTGCGGCAGCATGTGCAAGCAGCCCGGAGCACTGCAGTGGTCGACTCCACGCCAGGTGGTGGCGCCGAGCCGTCCGAGCCCGCTCTGCGTCCGAGCTCGCCCGCATCAGAGCACGGCACTGTTTCCGAGGAGGAGCGGTGCACTCTCAGCTGCACCGTCAACCTGGAGGATGCTTGGCTGTTCGAGGCCACCCGTACCCTGCTCGAGCACCTGGGCACGCCGGGCCAGGCAGCGCAGATCGAAGCTCTGCTCGCCGAAGGGCAAGAAGCCCTGCTCGCTGCCTTGCCACGCGGCGCCCTGCAGCTCGATTTCGAGACGAGTGGCGAGGCGTCGCGGCGCCAGCGGCGGGAGCAGCATGGGCGCTGGCAAGCGGGGGCGGAGGTGTGTTGCGAGCGTGGCGTCCGCAGCTCGCTCTTGCAGCGCATGCCGCCCCGCCTCGATGAGGTGAGCGCGGCAGCGGCTGGAGGGCTGTCCTCTCTGCAGACTCGTAGTGCACAGGCGCTCGATGAAGAGGTGCGCGAGCTCTGCCGGGGGCTTGCCCGGCAGGAGCTGGAGCTAGCGCGCTTACTGGTACTGCTGCAGCGGGCGGGTGGCTGGCGTGCGCTCGGCTACGCGAGCGAGGCCCAATACGCGCGCGAGCGGTTAGGGCTGTCCCGCTCGGTGGTGTTCGCTCGGAGGGCACTGGCGGTGCGCCTGGAGGCGTTGCCGGCAGTGGCAGAAGCGCTGAGTTCGTCCGTCATCGGGCTGGAAGCCGCCCAGCAGCTCATCCGTATCGCCACTCCGCGCACGGAACATCTGTGGCTCGAGCGGGCTCGCCAGCGCACCATCAAACATCTCCGGGAAGAGGTGGCCGCTGCCCTCATCGCGGTGAGAGTCTCCGGAGAGATGGATTGCCCACCACCTGCAGACGCAGAGCTGGAGAGGTATGCAGAGCTGCAGCGCGCGGTGATCAGCGGGCGCGCTTGTGAGCCCGCGTCTCAGTCGCGAGTCGCTCCTCGGCCTCTCGTCGTGCCCGCATCGGACGCGCGCCGTGCCTGGCTGGTGATGCTGGCCAATCTGGAGCGCTGGCTCGCTGGTGGCTTGATGGGTCCCGTAGAGCAGGCGAGCGGGGTCCAGACGTCTGCAGAAGCGCGGCAGCACGTGGGGCGGGTGGTGCTGCGCTGGAGAGTGCCGAGCGACGTCTACGACTGGTGGCACACGCTGCAGGCGCAGGCTCGTGCCTGGCTGCGGCCCGGGGTCAGCTGGCTGCGCTTTTTATGCCTGGCGTTCTGGCAGGCGTGGCGGCACGTGCTGGGTGCGCCGGTGGAGTACGGCGGCGTCTACCTGCGAGATGGCTATCGCTGCCGCAGCCCGGTCTGCAGCCGGCGTGACGTCACTCCGCATCATCTGCGCTTTCGCTCGCAGGGTGGCGGGGACGAGCCGGAGAACGTGGCAGCGGTCTGCTCCTGGTGCCACCTGTTCGGGATTCATGGCGGCTGCATTCGTGCGCAGGGCACGGCGGAGTGCATCCACTGGGAGCTGGGTCCCGTCAGCCGCCCGTGCGTGGTCGTGCACGGGCGGGAGAGGGTTGCAGCATGAATCAGAGCAATAGGATCAGAGCAACGCGAGCGGGTTTTGGGGCGCGTAGCCCACCCCGCCCGGAGTCATGGTCGTCGTGGGGAACAGCTGCTGCACGATCTTCGTGAGGCCCTCGACCAGCTTGGGCTTCATGCCAATGCCGGTGGCGTGCGGCCAGGAGAAGCCCTGGGCTGCCTGGATGTTGTTGCACGAGAAGGAGATCAGGATCTCGTACGGTGGCACGTTGGCCTGCGTTGCCCAGCCCAGGCCGAGCTCGGCGTAATTGCACGGCTGATGCTCGAGCTGAAAGTTGTCCTCGTCACCGAGCAGCTCCGCGAGTTTTTCGCGCAGGTCGGCATCGGCGATCTGTGCGGTGCCGAGCACGCGGCGCTCGTGGAAGCGGAACTCTTGCTGCGCGGTCTGCTGGGGCGGCAGCGGAGTGGTCGGCAGTAGGCCCGGCGGAAGCAAGCCGGGCGGCAAGAGCTGTTGCAGCGCTGGAGCGGCCTGCTGAGCCCACTGCTGGATCTGTGGCGGGATGAGATTCGGCAAGCCGGGCACCGCTGCAGCCCCGGGCTGCTGTTGTGCCGGGGGTTCATAGTTCTGCAGACGCAGCATGGTCGCGCCGGAGTTCTTGAGCGTGTCGAAGGGCGCGGCCGGATGGGAGGCGCAGCCCACGCCGAGGGTCAAGCCGAGCACGGAAGTCGCAAGGAAAGCTTCGGTCGATCTCATGACCTAAGCGCTAGCAGTCTTTGGGTCGCTCTGGCTAGTGGGTCGAGCGCATCTTACGGAAGTGTGCGATCCGAAGTGTGCGGCTGCGCCTCACTGGATTCGCGCGACTCTGACCCGCGCGGCGCTCTGGGGCGCGAAGCGGAGCTGTAACTGGATCACGGAGTTGGGTGCGCTGGCAGCAACCTGCAAGTAGTCGACCCCACCAGTACGGAGCTGTCCGTCGGGTGACGCGGCATCTCCGAGCTGTGGCCCCTGGAGCTGGATGCCATGAAACTGTGCGTACATGTTAGCGCCCCGCTGCTTCTGGGTGACGGGGTCGGCGCTGGTCGGCAAGTAGCGATAACAAGCGTTCTCGGGCAACGGCTCGCGGTTGCTGAGCGCCAGCGCCGTATAGAAATCGAGCGCAATGTCCGCCGTATCGCTGGCTGCGACGGCGGGCAACGCCTCATCGATGGCCACGGGCGCGTCGATCAGCGCGCGCAGCAGCGCAGGGCCGCCACGATTTTCAATGGTGATGGCGTTGGCCTCATCGCCGCCGGCCCGATCATAGAGGTAGCGCACGAACAGGTACGCACCGCCGCGCAGCACTCCTTCGCGCGCCGGATCAGGTCGGCCGCCGCTCAGCAGATCGGACAGCGAAAATTGCTCGATGCCGGCCAGCGCGGCGCGGGTGACGTACAGGTTACCCGCCTGATACCCGGTGACGTCCTGCGCGAGCGCTCCGATGCCTTCGCTCATGTAGACGCCGTCATTCCAGCCTGTCAGGCGATTGCGCAGCACCTTGCGGTTGAAGTGAAGCAGGTGGGCGACCTCGTGCGCGAGGATCTCTTTGATGGCGTTGGGCGTGTTGTAGGGCCGCTCGATGGCGTCGGGCGGGGTCAGGTAAAGGTATTCGCCACGGTTGGAGGCGTGGCAGCCCTCGAGCCGCTCAGCCAGGTCGCAAGCCGAGAAGAACGCGACGCCGCGCTCGCGGGTGAGGCGGGTGAAGACCAGTTGCACTCGGCCATCGCCGTCGAGGTCGGGCTCGGTGCCGAACACCTGGCGAGCGCGCGGCAAGATGATGCGCTCGAAGTCGTCGCGAAACTGCAGCACGAAGTCGCGGTCGAGGCTGGTGGGGTGGGTGGTGTCGGCCCAGACCACGGCCTGTTCTCCGACGGAGAGGGCGTTGGCGGTGATGCTCTGCGGCTGGCTGCGGGTGGGCACGTTCAACGTGCGGGTGGCGCCCTCGATGGGTGCGGCGCGGCTGGCGGCGGGTGGCGGATCATTGGCGAGCGCGGCGCCGGCAAAGCGTTCGCCGGACAGCGAGCAGCCGGACAGAAGTGGGGTGGCGCTCTGTGCGTTCGTCAACCCGTCCTGGCTCTGGAGCGACAAGCCATACGGCTGCGGAGCGGAGCCGGCATCGAAGCGCGTCGACGCCAGGATCAAGACGAAGCGCTCGTTGCCACTGGGCGTCGCCAGGTGCCCGCGCACGGAGCCATCGCTCGCCACCTGCAGCTCCGTCACCTGTCCGGCAGCGAGCTGCAGGGCTGGCGCCTCCAGCTCCGCCCCTTCGGTCTCGGCCAGAGCCAGGCCGGTGACGGGCGCGGAGCGCGCACACGAGAAGCAGAGCGGGACGAGGGCGATGAGCAGGCACGAGCGCAGCACGATGCCGCGCACGGTAGCGCAGAACCGCTCCGCTCAGGGCGAGATGAGCGGGTCGAGCCCCTCGATGCGGCGGATCAGGAAATGTTCGCCGGGTCCAAACTCGTGGCGGCAGGCGCGCAGAGCGGACAGATAGCGTTGATAAGCGCCGCGGCTCGTGCCGGGCACGAGCCGGATGAGCTCGTGCAGGTGCTCGATGACGTCGGTGGGCAGCGGGCGGCTCATGGCCGTGAAGATGCGGAAGACGTAGTCGATCCACTGCGCGGAGCGGGTGTCCTCGGTCAGGCGCAGCGCCAGCTGCGCGGCGAGCTCCACCTCGCGCTCGGGCACGCGCTGGTCGGCTTCGCAGCGGCGCAGCAGGTCCCACAGGGCGGGGCGCAGGATGCGCTCTGCCTCGTGGCAATGGCCGAGCCGGAAGAATTTCTCTGCCACGCCGGCCAGCATGGAGAGGCGAGGGGACTCGCTCTCGCTACCGGCGGGGTCCACGCTGGAGCTCCAGGGGTCGAACGCCAGGTGGGGCAGCACCAGGGCGGGCTCTGGCTGCTGCAGCGAGGCGCGCCCATCGGGCGGCTGCGCCTCGCGGCGCGGCGGGGGCACGCGGGCGGGCGCGGGCACCGGTGGGTTGGAGCGGCGCAGCAGCGCCTGCATGGCGTGGTGCTCGACGGCGGCCTGCACGCTGGCCACCAGCAGGTTGATGGGGCAGGGCTTGGTCAGGATGCCGAACACCTCGTCGGGCGCCAGCTCCCGCTCCAGGCAGGCGGTGAGCGCCAGGCGGGTGCTGTTCGGCGACATGCGGGCAACGTGCGCGAGAAACTCGGCGCCATCCATCTGCGGCATTTTCATGTCGGAGATGACGACGGAGAAGTCCATGCCGTGCTCCAGCAAGACGAGCGCCTTGCGCGGATCATTGGCGGTGATGATCTCGAAATCGGGCTCCAGCGCTCGGGTCAAGACCTTGAGCATGGCGGGCTCGTCATCCACGCACAGGATGCGGGGGGCGGGGCCTGGCGCGGCGCGGTCCTGGCGAGCGCGGGTGGCGGTCGGGGTGGCGGGCTTGGTGAAGGCAGGCGCGGCGGGCGCTGCAAACTCCACGTCGCCTTTTCCTCCTTCGGATCTTACTCCCATGGCGAGCTACGGCTGGTGAGACGGCACTTGCCTACTCAGACGGTAGCCCCCTCGCGGGGGGATTTGTCGTCTATCGATGGAGCGGCGCGAACGTGTACGCAACGCGCCTCAGAACGGCTAGGCTCGCCGCCGTGAGTCGCCGAGCGGCGCCGCTGTTCGCGGCCCTGGTTTTCCCCGTGATCGCGCTGTTCGTGGTGTCGAGCAGCTGGGCGCAGCCGCCCAGCGCGGGAGGTGGGGCAGAAGATCACGTCGAGTTGGCCCAGGACGTGCCGGGCGTGCACGGGGACCCGGTCGAGTGGGACCCGGCTTGGCCCGAATTTGGCCCGAGTGAATACGTCGCCAGCGCGGTCGGGCTGGCGGCGTTGCTCGCGGGCAGGGTGCTGCCGCTGCCGCGAGCGCACTGGCGCGGCGGCGTGGGCTTCGACGAGGCCGCGCGGCGCGGCCTGCGGCTGCGCACGACGGCGGCGCGGCGCTGGGCGCGCGACGGCAGTGATATCGGCATCACCATCAACGAGGCCTGGCCCTTTCTGGACGCGCTGGTGGTGGCGGGCTGGTATCGGGACAGTCCGAAGGTGGCCGTGCAACAGGCGCTGATCAGCGCCGAGGTGGTGGCGGTGACCGCCGGTATACAGGGGCTGGTCAGCTATTTTGCCAGCCGCGAGCGCCCCTACGGGCGGGAGTGCGGCGGCGAGCTGGATCCGCGCACGCGCGACTGCGTCAACCGCGACCGGTACTATAGCTTCTTCAGCGGGCACAGCTCACAGTCGTTCGCGGCCGCTGCGGTCAACTGCATGCACCACAGCTACGTGCCGCTGTACGGCGGCGGCGCGGCGGATCGCTGGGCGTGTGTGGGTGCCTTTGGGGTGGCGGCCACCACGGCGCTGCTGCGTGTGGCCACGGACGTGCACTACGTTTCGGACGTGCTGATGGGCGCGCTGATCGGCACCACCACGGGCCTGATGTTGCCCTGGGCCCTGCACTATCGCCATGGAGCGGCGCAGCGCGAGAAAGCCGCTTCAGAGGCGCCCAGCGTGTTCGTGCTGCCGAGCATCGGCGTCGGCTACGGTGGGCTGTACGGAGTCGTCACATTTTGAGGGCTCCCGCTCTCGTGGCGCTGGCGCTGCTGCTCCTGCCGGCGCAGCTCCGCGCAGAGCCTGCGCCGCTCTCTCCCGGCAAGGAGCGGCACTTCTTCTCCCCGGGGCGGCAGTTCTTGCCCTGGGCGCAGCAGCCCGTGCGCTGGTTTGGCGCGCTGGACTTCGACCTTGGTTTCATCTACGTGCGGCCGCGCTTCGAGCTGGGCTACGGCCAGCCCCACGCGCGCTGGCTCGGTGTAGAGCTGAGCCTCACCGGTGCCGCGGAGGGCGTTGCCGGCTACGCGGGGCTGCGCGCCGTGTTGCCGTACGTGAGCGTGCGCGCCGGTGGGCGCTACTGGTACACGTTCTATCGCACGTTCCTCGATCCGCGTGACTCGTACACGGTGGAGCAGATCGAGCTGCGTACGAACCCGCGCTCGCGCTTCATCACGTGGGAGGCAGAGCTGGCGCTGAACGTGCCGGTAGGGCCGGGCAGGGCGCTGGCGGAGCTGGCGGGCTCGTATATTGCGGGTGTGGACGAGGGCTACTACGTCTACGAGGAGACCTTGCGTGCCGTCGTGGAGCCGCCCTGGGCGTGGCGCGCGCGCGCGGGCTATCTGTGGCTCGCGGCGCGCTCTTCGGTGGATCGGCAAGCGACGTTACAGCTCGGTCCTGTGCTGGAGGTGGTGGGTGTGCCGGAGCGGGGGACGCTGGTGCTGCGCGCGGGTGGGCTGGTGCGCATCACGCTCTCGGGCGACCTGGAGGCGCGCGGCACGTTGGTGCCTGCGGTGGTCACTCCAGACGCGCTGGGCCTGCGTGGCGGTGATGCGTTTCTGCTCGGTATCCGCTACCGCTGGGCCAGCGGGCCATAGACCTATTCCAGGGCCAGCGCTGCGCCGTTGCTCGGGCGGGTGAAACGGGAGGACCGGTGAGCACGACCGCGGGGATGACGGAGGAGCGAGGCACGGGACCGGTGGTACCGGGGACGACTCGCGTGCGGGTGACTCGCCGGGCCCTGTTCGCCCGCGATCTTTCGGTGTGGGGCTTCGAGCTGATGTGTGCAGCCCCTGCCAGCGCCTCGGAGTCGGGCAAGACGGGCTCGGGCGAGCACACCTTGAGCCGCGAGGTGCAGCTGCTCAATGCGCTCGCGGAGCTGGGGGTCAAGCCGCTGGTCGCGGACAAGACGGCGCTGATCTCGGTCAGCCGCGACACGCTGCTCGGCCGCGTGCCGCTGCCCACCAGCGAGGGCACCGTGCTGGTGCTGCGCGTGGAGTCGGGCAGCGTGGATCGCGAGCTGATCGAGGCCGCCGACGAGCGCCTGGACGAGGGCTTCGGCCTGGCGCTGAGCGGCGAGCTGTGGCAGCCCGAGGCGGCGCCGCTGCTGGAGCGGGCCACCTTGATCCGCGTGCCCTTCTCGCAGCTGCAGCTGGGCGTGCTGGATCGCATCGGGCGGCGCCCGCGCGGGCAGCAGCTGTGGGTGGACGGCGTGGATCAGCCGGAGGATTTCCCTGCCACGCGCCCCTTCGGGCCGCACGTCGTGTCGGGCGACTTCTTGCTCAAGGCCAGCTCCGTGGAGGGGCGGCGCGCGCCGCGCAACCTGCAGGTGCTGATGGAGCTGATGACCGCTCTGCGAGAGCCGGCGGTGGGCTTCGCGGAGATCGAGTCCATCCTGCGCCGCGACGCGGGGCTGAGCGTCACCTTGCTGCGCTTCCTCAACTCCGCGGGCTTTGGCCTGCGCGTACAGGTGAGCAACATCCGCCAGGCGGTGGCGCTGCTGGGCCTGAGCGAGTTCTCCAAGTGGGTCACGCTCGTGGGTCTGGGTGAGGCCAGCTACAAGCCGAACGAGGTGCTGATCACGGCGCTGATCCGCGCCAAGACGTGCGAGTTGATGGCCAGCGGCGATCCGGAGCGGCCCGTGCTGCGCCCGCAGGCGGGCACGGCGTTCATGGCGGGCCTGTTCTCGCTGCTGGACGCGCTGCTCGATCAGCCGCTGGAGACCGTGCTGAAGGATCTGCCCGTCTCGGACACGCTGCGCAACGCGCTGCTCGAGCACTCCGGCTTCGAGGGCGAGATCCTCGCGGCGGTGCTCGACTACGAGCGCGGTCTCATGCCGGAAGAGCTGCCAGGCGACTGCGCCGATCTGTACGAGTGCTGGCAGCACGCCGTGGCCTGGGCGGACGGGCTGCGCGGCGCCTTGCCGGAGCCCCGCTCCATGTCACCGCGCTCGCGCCGCTAGCATCCCCGCGGCGGCTTTGGGGGGGCTCGCCGCCGGCCGGCGCCGGGCGGCAGCAGAATGGGCCCGCTTTTCCACCCTTGCCGCGCGGCAGCATGCGGACCATTGTGCCGGCCATGTTCCGCCTCTGGAAGCTCGCGCTGCTGGCGCTGCTCGGCCTTTCACTCGCCGCCGCGCCCGCTTGCAAGAAGAGCGAAGCCAGCACGCTACCGAAGCTGAGCACGGTAGGTGCCTTCTGGCTCACCGATCAAGCAGGCCGCAGCTTCTCCGAGCAGAACCTGGACGGCAAGGTCTGGGTCGCCGCGTTCATGTTCACGCGCTGTCCCACCATCTGCCCAGAGATGATGCGGCGCATGCGCTACCTGCAGGAGCAGGCGGCCGCGCGCGACCTGCCGCTGCACTTCCTCAGCTTCAGCGTGGACCCGGAGAACGACACGCCCGAGGTGCTGCGCAAGTTCGCGGCCCAGTACCAGGTGGACACGCGCAGCTGGTCTTTCTTGACCGGTGACAACGCGGTCATCCGGGCCGCGGCGGAGCAGGGCTTCAAGATCGGGGTCAGCGGCACGCCACAGCCCGGCGCCCAGCACATGGGCATCACCCACGGCACGCACCTGGTGCTGCTGGATGGCGCGCGCACGATCCGTGGCTATTACCAGAGCAGCGAGCCCGACAAGCTGCAGCAGCTGCTGGCCGACGCCGCTGCCCTGGTGCCCTGAGCCGAGCGGCTCAGGCGTTGCGCGGGTCGCCGATGGCCGCGACCTTCTCGGTCTGGGCCTTGCGGTAGCGCGCCAGCGCGCTCTGAATCTGCGGGTGCTTGTTGGACAGGATGGCGGCAGCAAACAGCGCCGCGTTCACCGCGCCGGGCTTGCCGATGGCAAACGTGCCCACGGGGATGCCCGCGGGCATCTGCACGGTGGCGAGCAAGGCGTCCAGCCCGTTCAGGGCCCCGGCGACGAGCGGCACGCCCAGCACGGGCAGCTGCGTCTTGGCCGACATCACGCCCGCCAGGTGGGCGGCGCCGCCGGCGGCCGCGATCACCACCTCCACCCCGCGCTCCTGGAGCTTGGAGGCGTAATCGATGGTGGCGTCCGGCGTGCGATGGGCGGAGGTGACCCGCACCTCGTGCTCGATCCCGAGCTCGGTCAACGTCGAGCTCGTATTTTGCATGACCTCCCAGTCACTCTTGGAACCCATCACTACTGCGACCAGCGTCTTGGCACTCATGCGGCGCTCTATATATCGGTGCCGGACGCGTTGTCTCGGTCGCCAGCGCGCCGGGGGCGGGGAATCTTGGGCCTGATGGCCGGTGTCGTCCTTGCGGGTCTGGCGCTCGCCGTGCTGTCATACTGGGCGTTCCGTGTCGAAACGCATTGGGCTGTGCTGGACGGTGCTGGTGGCCTGCGCGCACGCGCCGGGCGCCGGGGTCGCCGTGCCTGGGGGAGAGGGCACGGACGCCGCAGAAGAGGCGCGCCCGCTGCCACTGGCGCCGCTGACCAGCGAGGAGCAGCAGCTGCGCCAGGAGCTGGTCAGCGAGGTGAAGGCGCTGGCCGAGCTTGGCCCGCGCAGCCTGGCGCATACCTGGAACCTGTATTCCGCGACGGATCACCTGGCGCGGCGGCTCGAGGTGCTGGGCCACGAGGTGCAGCGCCACGGCTTCACCGTGGGGGATGAGGTGCTGCAAAACCTGGAGGTGGTGGTGCCGGGCAGGACGCCCTCCACCCTGGTGGTGGCAGCTCACTACGACAGCAGCGGCGACAGCCCCGGCGCCAATGCCAGCGCCACTGGCTCTGCCGTGTTGCTCACCCTGGCGCGGCAGCTGGCTCGGCGCCAGCACGAGCGTTCGGTGCGGCTGGTCTGGCTGTGCAACGAGAGCGGCGCGCCTAGGACAGCGGCAGCAGCCCCACCCGGCACGCAGCCGGTCAGCGCGCAGCCAGTCAGCGCGCAACCCGGCAGCTCACAGCTCGCTGGTGGCGCGCAGCCTGCGAGCTTGCAGAGCGCTGGCCAGCCCGGCAGCGCCGTCTACACCCAGCACGTGCAGCGGGAGCAGGTGCCGGTGGTCGCCACCGTCACCCTCGGCAGCCTCGGCTACTACTCGCTCAGCGCGGGCTCACAGCGCTACCCGGAGGACTTGCTGTACGGCAGCGAGAAGCGCACACGCTTCGGCAACTTCATCGCCGTGCTCAGCAATGCTGGCTCCAACCAGCTGCTGGAGGCGCTGCGGCCCACCTTGAGCACGGCTACCTTGCCGGTGGAGGAGCTGATCCTGCCGGACTCTGCGCCGCTGGCGCGCGAAGGACCACAGGCGCGCTTCTGGGACGCCGGGCTCTCGGGTCTGGTGCTCACCGACACCGCGCAGTACCGCTCGCCGCACGTCGACGATGCGCTCGATACACCCGACAAGCTCGACTTCGATCGGCTGGCGCGGGTGGCCAAGCTGCTCGATCAGATCGTGACTCGCCTGGCGGGGCCCAGCGCTCCTAGATGATAGCTCCTCGATGACAGCTCGCCCGCGGCGGGCCCGTTCGATCGTCGACGCCGTCAGCGGCCGCGTGCTGGGGCGCACCCGCTGGGCAGCCACGCCCTGAGCCAGGCTCGACCCGCAGCAGCGCGCGGCGTTGCTAGCCCAGCGCCAGCCGGCCCAGCGCCGCGAGCGTGCCGGCGAGCAAGCCCGCCAGCACGTCATCCGCCATGATGCCCAGGCCCGTGGGGGAGAGCTGCTCTGCCCGGCGGATGGGCCCCGGCTTCCAGATATCGAACAGGCGAAAGAGCCCGAGCGCCAGCAGCTGCCACCAGAAGGAGTGGTCGCGCACCAGCATCAGGGGCCAGGCCACAGCCGAACCACGTGGCGATCCAGCGGGCGGCGCGGCTGCTTGGCGCGTGTGCTGCCATGTGGGCGTGCTCGAGCGGTGACGCCGGCATGGCCCGCGCGCTTCAGCCTTCTGGCTCGTTCAGGCTGCAGCGCAGCGCCTGTGCCACCAGCGCCTTGGGCTCCGACAGCCACTTGCCGCCCGTCTCCCAGCGCAGCGAGACATTCTCCAGCTCGCCGATGAAGCGCACGTCACAATACGCCACGAAGCGTACCTGCTTCTTGATGTCGTAGTAGCTGGGGGGCTCACGGTGCACGCGCCACGCGAGCTCCGGCTGGGCCCAGACGCCGCTGACCAGGATCAGCGCATTGGTATCCGCGGTGCGATACGGCTGGATGATCTCCACGTCGTTGTCGTCCGCCAGTTCGCCCGGGGCACGCGGCCAGGTGTGCTTGTTCGACGTGAAGCCGCAGTGCTGGCCTTCGATCACGGCGTCATGGGCGCAGTTCAGCCGCCGTGCGTCCGCCGTGACCAGAGTCAGCTGAACTTGCGCCTCCTTGCCGACCTGCCACACCGAGGCGGCCTTGACCTTGGGCGGATGCAGCTTGCGATCGACCCAGGTGTTGAACTGTTGCGCGGAGATCACGGAAATGCCGAACAGGAACACCAGGCCGTAGATCAGACGACCGCCGAGCACCAGCGGGGCCTCGGGCGCGGCAGCGCGTGTCGCATTTGCCAGCTTGGACCCGGCACCTGCAGATGCGATAGTCTCGGCTTCCGCGCGCTCACTATCCTCGGCTGCGCCGGCTTTGGTTGCAGCGGCCTCAGCAGCAGTCTCGGTTGCAGGCGCGGGCGGATCGGAGGGAGTCTCAGCCATGGGTTCAGGCATCTTCAGGCAGGTTTGGGCCGTCTTAGCATCGCGAGCGCGGGCTGTCCCGCTGTACCTGCCGGGGCAGCCATACCTGCGGGAGCGGCCATGAGCGCGGCACGGCTTTCCCTGCCGCAGCTGTACCGGGCCACGCTCAAATCGCGGGATCTGGCCTTCAACGTCTATGTGTGCCGGCCGCTGGCGGCGGTGTTCGTGTACGCCCTGCGCGATACGCGGGTGGCCCCGAACCAGGTGACGTTCTTCTCGCTGCTGGTGGCGGGCATCGCGGCGCTGTGTTTCGTCGCCGCGCCCTGGCCGCTGGGGCTGTGGGTGGGGGTCGCCGTGTACGAGCTGTCGTACGTGTTCGACAAGGTGGACGGCATGCTCGCGCGCGCCCGCGGGGTGCAGTCGCCCGAGGGGCACCTGCTCGACTTCTTGATGGACGAAATCAAGGCCTTCTTCATCCTCGCGGCGGTGGCCACGGGGGCGTATCGCAGCAGCGGGGACGATCGCTTCCTGCTCTGGGGCCTCGGCGGAGTGGTGTGCCTGGCCTCCGGCATCGCCATGACCACGTTCCAGCGCCGGCCCGAGGTGCTGGCGGGCGCGGGGAAAAAAGCGGGCCCTCCTGTCGACGATGATGACGCCGAGGTGCCGAGCCCCCCTCCCGCCCACGCAACAGCAAAGGGCGGAGGCGTCAGCCCGCTGCGCGCTGCCGTCCAGCTGGCGGAGCGGGTGGGGCGCCTGTTCATCCACTACCCGTCGTACATCTGGCTGGCCGCGGTGCTCAGCGACGTGCGCATCTACCTGTACCCGTACGTGCTGGTGAACGCGCTGTATTGCGCGCGCTCGCTGGTGGGGCTGCTGGTGCGCTACGGCGGGCCGGTGCCAGCCGCGCCTACTGCCGCCGCGCCTACTGCGCCGATACCAGCCGCGCCTATGGCGCCGATGCCGGCCGCGCCGGCTTCAGCTGATCCAGCAAGAACGCCGTGAGGTCGGCGTTGTAGCGGACGCGCTTCTTGACCATGTCGGCGCCGCCGTGGCCCGCGTTCTCCTCCACCCGCAGCAGGGCGGGGCGGCTCGGGTCCGCCACGGCGCCGGGCGTCTCGGCGGAGGTGGCCCACTGCACCATGGCCGTAAACTTGCGCGCGTGCATCGGGTCCACCCGGTCGTCGCTGTCGGCGGCCATCATCAGCAGCGACGGGTATTTCACGCCGGGAAACACGTGATGGTACGGGCTGTAGTCGTACAGGGTGGCGAGCTGGGCTGGCTCCTCCGGCGAGCCGTATTCGGCCACCCACGTCTTGCCGCTGCCGAACAGGTGGAAGCGCACCATGTCGAGCAGGGGCACGGAGCACACCACTGCGCGGAAGAGCTCGGGGTGCTGCGCCATGCTGGCGCCCACGAGTAGCCCGCCGTTCGAGCCGCCGTAGATGGCCAGGCGCTCGGCGCGGGTGTAGCCGGAGCTGATCAGGTGGCGGGCGGCCGCCGCAAAATCGTCGAAGACGTTTTGCTTGTTGGCGCCCATGCCGGCGCGGTGCCATGCCTCGCCATATTCGCCGCCGCCGCGCAGGTTGGGCAGCGCGAACACGCCGCCCTGCTCCAGCCACATCACCGCCAGCGGCGAGAAGCTGGGGGTCATGTCCACGTTGAAGCCCCCGTAGCCATACAGCAGGGTGGGGTGGCTGCCGTCGAGCGGGATGTCGGCGCGGTGCACCACGAACATGGAGATGCGGGTGCCGTCCTTCGAGTGGTACCAGGTCTGCTCGACCTGCAGCTTGCTGAGGTCGATGGGCAGCTGGATCTGTGACCAGAGCTTGCTCGTGCCGCCCGCCACCGAGGTCTGGTACACCTGCGTGGGCACGGTGAAGGAGCTGAAGGCGTAATACGCCTCGTCGCGATCGGGGTCGCCGACTAGCGCGCTGGCGCTGCCGATGCCAGGCAACTGCACGTCGCGCAGGCGCTTGCCGTGCAGATCGTGCACCTGGATGCGGCTCGAGGCGTTCTCCAGGTAGGAGAGCACGAGGTGTCCGCCGATCACGCTGGCGCCGTCGAGCTTGGCGGGCTTCTCCGCCACGATCTCGCGCCACTGCTCGAGCTTCAGCGCGCCCGGCTTGACCTCCAGCACGCGGTAGTTGGGCGCGGCGTGGTTGGTGTGCACGTAGAACGAGCCGTTCCACCAGAAGACGTGAAACAGCGACGTTAGCCCGCTGACGAAGGTGTCAAAGCCGAGCTCGCGCGCGTGCAGCCGTGCTTGCTCCAGACCGGAGCGTGGCTTGGCCGCGGCTGTGCTGGCTGGCCCGGGCGCGCTGCTCGCGGCAGGGCCCGTGGGCTTCTTTGCGGGAGGTTTATTCGCTTCCCGCACGTACACGTCGTTCTGGTTCCAGCCGCGCGTGACGTTGACGATCAACCAGCGCCCGTCGCGGCTCACCCCGCCGGACAGGAACGTCTCCGGATCGCCGGTGGCGGGGAACACCACACGGTCCTGCGCGGGATCAGTGCCGAGGGAGTGGAAGCGCACCTCGGTGCGGCCCGGGCGCTCGGACACGGGGATCTCCGGGTCGCTGGGCAGCCACTCGTAGTAGAAGCCCTTGCTGTCCGGGGTCCAGCTGGGGTTCGCGTACTTCGCGCCCGGGATCTTGTCGATGGACGAGTCCTTGCCGCTGGCCACGTCGCGCACGAACAAGGTGGCCTCGTCCGCGTTGTTCTCGTGCAGGGTGTAGGCGACGTGCTTGCCGTCCCAGCTGACGAACCAGTTGCCGAGGGAGACGCTGCCGTCGGCGCTCAGCTCGTTGGGATCGATCAGCGTGCGCTCCTCGCTCTCCCGCCCCGCGGGGCGCACCCGCAGCACCGGCTTCTCCTTGTCCTTGTAGCGGCGCGAGAAGAACTCGAGCCCACCCCGCAGCTCGGGCGGAGACACGGCGTCGAAGTACATCAGCTCGGCGAAGCGCTTCTGCAGCGCGCTCTGCGCGGGCAGCGCGTCCAGGTAGCGGCGGGCATGCGCGTTCTGTGCCTTGACCCAGCTCTGCACCTCGGGCTTCTGCGCATCCTCCAGCCAGCGATACGGATCGTCGACGCGGATGCCGTGCAGGGTGGCGCTGATGTCTTCACGCCGGGTGGCGGGGGGGACGGACGCCGCAGGTGGGGCAGCTGGAGCGGAGGTGGAGGGAGACGACGAAGGGGACAAGTTAGCCTTGCTGCCAGTCTGGCCCGCCAGAGCGGAAGCGCCAGTGTTTGCCGCGCTGGCGGGGGGTGAGGCAGGCGTCGCGCTGCTGCAAGCCAGACAGAGCCAGAGACCAGAGCCAGCGATGGAACATCGGCGCATGCGCGTCAGGTGTACGAGCAATCTCGACCCGGCGTCTAGCCGCGGCAGTCTGGCTGAAGGACTGCAGCAGCCCGCTCAGCCGCGCAGCGCCTCGTCCACCAGCGCCGCTAGCTCGTCGTGCTCGCGCGTGCGGCGGGGGGCAGGCGCTCTCTCGCCTGCTGTCTTGCCGCCAGCCTGCTCGCGCGCGAGCTCCAGCAGCTCCTGATCGGCGAGGCCCGAGGCCAGCGCCTGCTCCAGCGTGGCCTGGCGAGCGGACTGCTTGCGGGCGGGCCCGCGCTCGAAGATGCGCAGCAGCCAGGGGCGCGTGTCCTGGACCTGCGGGGCTCGCGTGGCCACCTGGCCGGGTTCGTGCGCGAGCAGGTGCAACAGCTTGCCGTTCGAGGCCGCCCAGTCGTTGGCCTCGGAGAGCAGCGCGCGCTGGGTGGTGCCGAGCTCGCGCAGCGCGCGGCGCGACGAGTGGCCGCCGAGCGCGATGAACAGCGAGCAAGCGACGGCGAGCTCGCTCACGGGTAGCTCGGTCAGGCGAGTCACGGAGGGCCCGCCGCAGCTCTTGGCGTAGATGTAGCTGCCCTCCAGCACGATCAGACCCAGGCCGAGCGCCACGCAGGCCAGGTCACGGCTCACCAGGTACGGCTCTTCCACGGGCGCCGCCGCGCTGGACGTCTCCGCCAGGAAGATCTGCGCCAGCGCCAGCGAGAGCTGCGTGGTGAGCGCCACCGGATGGTGCAGCTCTGCCTCGAGCACGTTGAGGATCCAGCCCTGCGGCGTCTCTTCCAGCCGGCTGGCGCCGCCTCCACCTGCCGCGGGCAAGGCGCAGCTGGGAGCGCAAGCGCCCGAGCCGCAGCCGCCTGACACCTGCACGCTGCCATCGCTGGCGGTGGTGAGCAGCCGCACCTCGATGGGCACGTCCAGCATGCCGGCATGGGCTTGCAGCCGGCGCACCAGTCGCTCGAGCGATGGGGCGTCTTTGTCGAAGCGATCGGGGAAGAACTCACCGTCGTGCCGGACCAGCGGGCGCTGCCCGAGCTCCGTCGAGAAATGCGCCAGCAGGTGCGCGTAACGGCGCGCCAGCTCGGCGCAGCGATCGAGGGCGGGCAGCTGCTCGGCGAGCACGCGGTCCGGAGTCACAGCCGGTGTATTCATACTTCTATACCGAGCTCTAGTTTAGCCCGCTCTTTCCTCGGTCACGAGCGTCCTGGTGTAGTACGAACCCTTCTGGTGCAGGGGGCAGGAGGCGGTTTGACCTTGACTTTCCATTGCTTGGCTAGCTCGTCGGGTCGTTCGCCGCCCGGCCACGACAGCGATCACCGCGCCGCTGGCGAGTGGGTGGCGGTGGCACCAAGCATCCAGGGAGCACCACAGCGGGCTCTGGTGGAGTGAGCGCCATGCCTGTCGAAGCCAGCGGTGAGCGTCCCGACGTGGACGTGGTGGTGATCGGTGGAGGGGTCAACGGGGCAGGGGTAGCGCGCGACTGCACGCAGCGCGGCTTGAAGGTGGCGGTGTTCGAGCGCAACGACATTGCCTTCGGGGCCAGCGGCAATAACAGCGGGATGATCCACGGCGGGCCGCGCTACCTGACCTACGATCCCGACGTCACCTACAGCTCCTGCCTGGACTCGGGGCACATCCAGCGCATCGCCCCGCACCTCTTGTTTCGCATTCCGTTCTTGATGCCGGTGCATCGGGAGGGGCGCTCGGCCAAGCTGTCGCTCACCCTGCTCGATGCCTTCTTCGATCTGTACGACAAGTACCAGCCGCTGAAGCACGGCAAGCCACACGCGCGGCTCACGGCGGAGGAGCTGCAGCAGCTCGAGCCGGGCCTGGCGGGCAGGACGGTGGGCGGCATCAGCTTCGACGAGTGGGGCATCGACGGGGTGCGGCTGTGCGTCGGCAACCTGGTGGATGCCGCCGAGGGCGGGGCCGAGGTGCGCGTGCACACCACGGTGACGGAGATCCTGCGGCGCGACGATGGCGCGGTGCGCGGCGTGCGCTATCGCGATCTGCTCACCGGTGAGAGCGGGGTGCGCACCGGCAGGGTCGTGGTGAACGCCACCGGCGCGTGGGCGCCCATCACCGCCGCGCTGGGCGGACTCAGCAACAACCAGGCGCGCATCCGCCCGGGCAAGGGCATCCACGTGTTCTTCGATCGCCGCCTGACCAACTACGCGATCGCGGTGCGCGCCATCGACGGGCGCCAGGTGTTCCTCGAGCCCTGGCAAAACATGAGCGTGATCGGCACCACCGACACGGACTACTACGGTGATCTGGACGACGTGGTGGCAACGACGGCAGAGGTCCGCTACCTCGTGCAGGCCGTGGCGAGGGTCTTTCCCGCCATCCTCTCGGCGCGCGCGATCGGCACCTGGGCGGGGGTCAGGCCCACCCTGTACGACTGGGGGCCCAACCCTGATCGGCTCTCGCGCGAGCACGAGGTGGTCGATCACACGGCCCACGGCGTGCCCGGGCTGTATTCGATGATCGGCGGCAAGCTGGCCAGCTATCGCCTGTTCTCCGAGGAGATGACGGACGCCGTCTGCAAGCAGCTGGGGGTGAACGAGCGCTCGCGCACTCACCTCACCGCGCTGCCCGGCGGTGAGGAGCTGATCGATCCGATCGCGCTGGCGGAGGACGCCGGCATCGAGGCGGTGGCCGGCGCCCGGCTCGAGTACCGTCACGGCGCGCGCAGTCAGCGCATCGTCGAGCGGCTGGCGCGCAGCCCGCGCGAGGCGAGCATCGTGTGCACGTGCGAGCCGGTGCTGGAGGCCGAGGTGCGCTACGTGGTGGAGCACGAGTGGGCGCAGACCGTGGACGACGTGTCGCGCCGCACGCGCCTCGGGCTGGGCAGCTGCGGCGGCATGCGCTGCGCCGCGCGCTGTGGCGCAATCGTGGCCCAGATGAAGGGGCGTTCACCGCTGGATGGGCAGCGCATGGCGCTGGATTTCCTGGAGATGGCGGCGCGCCGCCGGCTGAGCGTGCTCGGACCGCTGCAAGCCCGACAAGAGGCCCTGACCCTGGCCAGCATTCGCGCCGAGCTGGGCAGCGGGCGCAGCATCGAGCGGCCCTCGGGGGTGCTGGGGCCCACCGGCTATGGCATCAGCTCTAACGGCAGCGTCTCGGGCGGCAGTGGCTACAGCGGCCGCGGCACGGGGAGCGGCGCATGACGGCGCTGGTGATCGGCGGCGGCTTCGCCGGCGTGGCGGCAGCATGGGCGCTGTCGCGGCGCGGGCGCCGGGTGACCTTGCTGTGGGAAGGCGCGGGCGCCTCCTCGCTGTACCCGGGCGTGCTCGATCGCCAGGACTGGGACGGTCTGCCCGATCCGCGGCCGGTGGCGAAGGAAGTGGAAGAGTTCCTGCACGTGCTGGACTGCTGGGCGCCGCCGAGCGGGGCGGGGGTGCGGGTGGCCACCAGCAGCGGCGTGCTGCGCCCGGCGCGCGTGTGTGATCGTGCGCTGCTCGATCTGGAGCTGTGGCGCGGCCAGCGGGTGGACGTGGCGGACGTGCCGCGGCCCGGCTGGGACGCGCAGGAGCTGGCACGCGCCTGGTCGGCGAGCAGCTGGGCACGCCACAGCCGCACGGAGTTCCGCGCGGTGCCCGTGGAGCTGCCGGACGGTCCCGCGCTGCGCTTCCTGCCGCAGGCGGAGCTGGCGGCGCGCGCCGATGAGCCAGCGTGGGCCGCCACGCTGGGGGAGGCGCTGCGCAGCGCGGGGGACGGGCAAGCGCCACTGCTGTGCGGGCCGTGGCTGGGGCTCTTGCCGGGCAGCGCGCAGCGCGTACGGGAGGCCGCGCGGCGCCCGCTGGGCGAGGTGCTGTCGGCGCCGGGCGGCCCCGCGGGCTTTCGCTTCGAGGCCGCGCGCGACGCCTGGCTGCAGCGCAGCGAGGTGCAGGTGCGGCGCGCCAGGGTGGAGCAGGTGACCCTGGGCGCGCAGGGCTTCGAGGTCAGCTTCCGTGCCTTCGCGGTGGACGGTCCAGAGGCCCCGGCGGAGCGGCTCTCGCCGCAGCCCAGCGAGGTCATCCTGGCCACGGGCGGGCTGGTGGGCGGCGGCGTGCGCTTCCTCGCCGGCACGGGCGCCGCGGCGCGCGCGTTCTCGGTGTCGCTGTCGGTGAGCGCGCGCGGCGTGCCGCTCGCGCTGCGGCTGCGCGGGCGCGAGGTGTCGCTGGAGTCGGGGCTGCTCGGCGCGGACGCGCAGGAGCTGGGGCGCGCGGCGCTGGAGCAGGTGGGCGTGCTCAGCGACGAGCTGCAGGGTACGCCGCTGCCCGGTGTGTACGTGGCCGGCGATCTGGTGGCGGATCGGCCGCGCGCCGGGCTGGAGGCCATCTCCTCGGCCATCGTGGCGGCGCGCGCGGCGTGCCGGGTGAACGTCTCGCAGATCCCGCTCAGCGAGCGGCGCTAGCGGTGCAAACGGATGAGCTCTGTCAGAGCCTGAAAGGAAACACGCATGGACAAGACGAGCATCGATTCCTTCGACGTGAGCAGCGTGCTCGATCTCGGCGGGCGGGCGCTGCGCTACTACAGCTTGCCCAGGTTCGCGGAGCAGTCGGGCGTGGACATCAGCCGGATGCCCTACGCGCTCAAGATCCTGCTGGAGAACCTGCTGCGCAATGAAGACGGGGTGAACGTCAAGCACGACGACATCCTGGCCCTGGCGCACTGGGATCCAGCGGCCAAGCCCAGCACCGAGCTGGCGTTTCACCCGGCCCGCGTCGTGCTGCAGGACTTCACCGGCGTGCCCGCGGTGGTGGACCTGGCGGCGATGCGCGACGCAGTGGCCGCGCTGGGCGGAGACCCCTCGCGCATCAACCCGCTCTTTCCGTCGGAGCTGGTCATCGATCACTCGGTGCAGGTCGATGCGTACGGCTCCAGCCAGGCGCTATCCATCAACGCCAACCTGGAGTTTCACCGCAACCGCGAGCGCTACCAGCTGCTGCGCTGGGCGCAGACCGCGTTCGACAGCTTCCGGGTGGTGCCGCCGGACACCGGCATCGTCCATCAGGTCAACCTCGAGTACCTGGCCCGCGTGGTGTTCGACAAGGACGGCGTCGCGTACCCGGACAGCCTGGTCGGCACCGATAGCCATACCACCATGATCAACGGCCTGGGGGTGCTCGGCTGGGGTGTGGGCGGCATCGAGGCGGAGGCGGCCATGCTCGGGCAACCGATCAACCTGCTGGTCCCGAACGTGGTGGGCTTTCGCCTGTACGGGCAGCTGCCGCCGGGCTCGACCGCCACCGATCTGGTGCTGACGGTGACCAAGCGCCTGCGTCAGGAAGGCGTCGTGGAGAAGTTCGTGGAGTTCTACGGCGCGGGGCTAGCATCGCTGCCGCTCGCCGATCGGGCCACGATCGGCAACATGAGCCCGGAGTTCGGCTCGACGGTGGCCATCTTCCCCATCGACGCCGAGACGCTCTCGTACCTGCGCTTCACGGGCCGCTCGGAGGAGCAGGTGGCGCTGGTCGAGGCCTATGCGCGGGCGCAGGGGCTGTTCGTGACTGCGGACTCGCCGGCGCCCAGGTACAGCCAGGTGCTGGAGCTGGATCTGGCCTCGGTCAAGCCTTGCCTGGCGGGCCCCAAGCGCCCGCAGGATCAGGTGCTCCTGAGTGACATGAAGCACGCCTGGTCCGACGCGCTGAAGGGCTTCCTGAGCGCGGCCAAGAAGCGCGAGGCTCCGGCGGCAAAGAGCAGCAATGGCGGCTCGGCCATCCACGTGAGCGCGCTGCACGCGGACCAGGCGCCGCTCAGCGAGGGCAGGGCGGCGGAGGAGCGCGTGACCAGCCCGGTGCCGCGGGACGCCGACTTCTACCTGGGCCACGGCGCCGTGGTGATCGCGGCCATCACCAGTTGCACCAACACCTCCAACCCCTCGGTGATGATGGGCGCGGGGCTTCTGGCGCGCAAGGCGCGCGAGCGCGGGCTGCGCTCCAAGCCCTGGGTGAAGACGAGCCTGGCGCCAGGCTCGCTGGTGGTGAGCGAATACCTGAAGGCCGCCGGGGTGCTGAGCGATCTGGAGGCGCTGGGCTTTCACCTCGTGGGTTACGGCTGCACCACCTGCATCGGCAACAGCGGGCCGCTGCCCGAGCCGGTCGTGCGCGCCGTCAACGCGGGGCAACTGGTGGTGGCATCGGTGCTGAGCGGCAATCGCAACTTCGAGGGCCGCATCAACCCGCACGTGCGCGCCAACTATCTCGCCAGCCCGCCGCTGGTGGTGGCGCACGCCATCGCCGGGAGGGTGGGCGTGGACTTCGAGCGGGAGCCGCTGGGCACCGATCAGCACAACGACCCCGTCTACCTGCGCGACATCTGGCCCACTCCGGCAGAGGTGACGGAGGCGGTGCGCAGCGCGCTCTCCTCGACCATGTTCCGCGAGACATACGCGCGGGTGTTCGACGGCGACGCCGCCTGGCAGAGCCTGCAGGTGCCGGAGGGCAACCGCTTCGAGTGGGATCCGAGCAGCACCTACGTGCGCAAGCCGACGTTCTTCTCGGACATGCCGGCGCAGCCGGCGCCGCTGCGCGAGATCGAGAACGCGCGGGTGCTGTGCCTGCTGGGCGACTCGGTCACCACCGACCACATCTCCCCGGCGGGCAACATCGCGCCCGACTCGCCGGCGGCCCGCTACCTGCTGGCGCACGGGGTGAGCCGCGAGGACTTCAACTCCTACGGTGCGCGGCGTGGCAACCACGAGGTGATGGTGCGCGGCACGTTCGCCAACGTGCGTCTGCAGAACCAGCTGGCGCCCGGCACCGAGGGCGGCGTCACGCGCCATCAGCCGAGCGGGGACCTGCTCAGCATCTTCGATGCGTCGGAGCGCTACGCCTCCGAGGGTGTGCCGCTGATCATCATCGCCGGCAAGGAGTACGGCTCCGGCTCATCGCGCGACTGGGCGGCCAAGGGCACGCTCATGCTGGGGGTCAAGGCGGTGATCGCGCGCTCCTACGAGCGCATTCACCGCAGCAACTTGATCGGCATGGGGGTCTTGCCGCTGGAGCTGCGCGCCGGGCAAGAGCTCGAGGCGCTGGGCCTGAGCGGTCGTGAGCTGTTCAGCATCAGTGGCATCGCCGACGGTCTGCGCACCGGCAAACAATTGACGGTGCGCGCCACTCGCGATGACGGCAGCTGCGTGCAGTTTGAAGTGTTGACCCGGATCGATACCGCCGTGGAGCTCGAGTACTACCGGCACGGCGGCATATTGCAGTACGTGCTGCGACAGTTGCTGCGCGCAAATACCGGCGTGGAAGTAGCGGCAGGAGCGCAGGAAAGTGCCTCTGTCTCACCAGCGAAGTAACTGAGTTAAAGCTTCAGCAAGCAGCTGGAGACGCCGTTTTTTGTGCCCGGAGGCGCCTGCTCACGCGTCGTGAGTGACGCCTCCGGGGAAGCAAAAACCAAGCGATGGTGACAGAGGCGCCGACGTCTCGCGGCGACGACGAGAAACTGGAGTTAGTCGAGCGCATACTGCGCGGGCAGATCAGCTTGCAAGACGCCTGCGCCAGGCACGGCCTCAGCGGCCCCGAGCTGAAGGACTGGGTACGGCTGTACCGGCGTGAAGCGCGCCGCGTGCTGGATGAGCGCGTGCGTACCGCGCTGGCCACGCAGGGCATGGCGCTGGAGGATCTGGACGCCGCCGAGTTCAGCGGCAGCGTGGAGACGCTGTCCGTGGCCGAGGTGATCCAGACCCTGTCCCTGGGGCGCAAGAACGCCGAGATCCTGATCGAGCATGACGGCCAGCGCAGCCGCATCTGGTGTGCGGACGGCGACGTGGTGGACGCCGAGTGCGGCAGGCTGCTCGGAGCCCCGGCGGTGTACCGCCTGTTGATGCTGCCGCGCGGTCGGGTTCATGCCGACTGCGGGCCGGTGCGCCGCCCGCGGACGATCAACGTCTCCACCCAGGCGCTGCTGATGGAAGGCGCACGCCGCGCGGATGAGTGCCAGCAGCTGCGAGAGCGTCTGGGTGAGCTGCGCACCGTGTACGTGACCAGCGCTGAGGCGCTGCCGACGGACGCCCGGGCCAGCGCCACGGAGTTTGCCGTGCTGCGCCTGATCGACGGCACCCGCTCGCTGGAGCGCGTGGTGCAGGACAGCACGCTGCCCGATCTCGAGACGCTGGTGCACCTGGTCGAGCTGCGCGAGCGCGGCCTGCTGGATCCGCGGGTGACGCCGGTGCCGCCACAGGCCAAGAGCGCCGCGAGCCCCGCCAGCGCCGCGGAGGAGCCGGCGGAGCTCAGCTTCGTGCCGCTGGCGGCGTCGCTGGGCGCGCGCTTCGAGCCACGCATGTCGCGCCGCTGGCGATATGCGCTGGTTGCCGCCGGTGCGTGCACGCTGAGCCTGGCGCTCGGGCTCGGCTACTCCGAGCGCCTGCGGAGCTGGGCGCAGCCACGCGGCGCGTCCAGCGCGGGGCCCGCGGGCGCCAGCGCCGCGGCAGCCGCGGTCGCGCAGCGCGGCGGCGGTGAGCACGGTGATGGCGGCGCGCAGCTCGCGCTGAGCGGCGCCGCGAGCCCTGCGCCCGGGTTGCCTGCGGCGTCCGCTCCCGCGACGTTTCGCTGTCCGGAGGGTACGGCGCTCCTGTCCTTGCCGGCGGGGCGTGACACCGTCGCGCAGACGTATTGTCTGGATCGCTCCGAGGTGAGCGCGGCCGCGTACGCTCAGTGCGTCAGCGCCGGCAGCTGCAAGGCGCCCGTGCGCGAGTCGAGCTTGTCGGGCGGGGCCCTGCGTGCAGGCGCGCGACGCCGGGCCAGCGCCGTGCTGGCTACCCAGTGCAACGCGGGCGCGCCCGGGCGCGGGCAGCACCCGATGAACTGCGTGAGCTTCGAGGAGGCGGAGAGCTACTGCCACTGGCGTGGTGGCAGGCTGCCCAGTGACGCGGAGTGGAGCTTCGCCGCAGAGGGGGTGGCGGGGCGCGGCTTTCCCTGGGGTGACGCGCAGCCGGGCCCGGGCCTGCTCAACGCCTGCGGCAGTGAGTGCAAGAGCTGGTACGCGAGCGAGCGCCTGCCAGGGCTGTTCGAAGGCGTGATGTACGACGGCCAGGATGGCTACGCGGGCACGGCGCCCGTCGGCTCCTTTCCGGCGGGTGCCACTCCGGAGGGGGTCGCGGACCTTGCCGGCAACGTCGCGGAGTGGACCGCGGGCAAGGTGGAGGTGTTCAACGGCGCGGGCAGTGACACCGTCGCATCCCACATCGTGCGCGGCGGCGCCTTCACGAGCAGCCGCGTTGCCCTGAACAACCCCTCCTTGCGCCAATACGTGAGCGGCTCCGTGCGCGACCGTAGCATCGGCTTTCGCTGTGCATTTTCGCTGGCAGCTACCCTGGCGCAGGCGCCCGGCGGCAGCGGCGACGCACTGCATCCCTGAGCGCCTCGCGGCCCGCGAGTTGCTCGACCCCAGGTCGCTTGCTATGAGCAGGCGATGCGGCACTCCACCTGGTTGGCGTTCGGCTGTGCACTGGCGCTGAGCAGCGCGCTCGCCGGCTGTTCGGAGCGGGATGTCTCGCGCCTCGACGTGGCGCTCGCACCCGTGAGCGCTCCGCAGGTCGAGACGGGGCAGCTGCAGCTGGCGCTGACCGCGCAGGGCAGCTCGGGCGCCGTCTACCGCTTGCGGCAAGCCGACTTCGACGTGTTCAGCATCGGGCCCGGCTTCAGCCCGGGCGCGTTCCTGAGCACGGAGAATGATCCGCTGGCCACCACCCTGGAGGCGACGCTCGACGCGGGCGAGTACCTGATCACCCTCGTCCCCGGCTGGTTCTTGGAGAAGGCGCAGGGCGGCGAGGTCACGCGCGTGCAGGCCCGCTTGCTCTCGCCGGAGTCGCAGGCGCTCAGCATCACCGCCAACGAAGAGACGTCGGTGCGCTACCGCTTCGAGACCAGCGGCGAGATCGTGGAGTTCAGCCAGGGCCGCCTGGTCGTGCAGATCGAGGTCGAGGAGCGCGACGGTCCGCCGCCCGATCCGGTCTTCACCCTGGGTGAGCCGCTGCAGATCGTCGACGGCGTGATCTCGCCGGACTCGAACCCGTTCGGCATCCACGCCAGCCTGTTCAGCATCACTTCGCCGCTGGGCACGCAGCTGGAGGTGACGGAAGATACCGGTGCGCTGTGCGTGCGGGGCAGGGCCGAGCCGGTGCTCGATGGCGACTTCGCCAGTCGCTGGGGCGGCCTGTGGGGCCTGCAGTTCGTGACGGAGGAGCTCGCGAGCCCCGATGCCGGTTCCCCCGTGCTGCTGCCCCAGCCCTGGGATCTGGCAGGCGGCCAGGTTGCGGGCTTTGCTTTCACCCTCAGCGGGCCCAGCATCCCGCCGCTGCGCCTGCAGGCGCTGCCGGCCGGGGCGGATCCCAGTGTGGAGACCTTCTGCGTCAGCCTCCCGCCGCTCTCGGGCTCGCCGCAGCAGGTGCCCTTCAGCGCGCTCGACCGGAGCTGCTGGGAGGGGCTGGACGACCCGATGCCCACCCACTCGCTGTTGAACCTGGCGTGGATGGTGCCCGCTGACACCGCCGTCACACACGTGTTCGATGTGTGCGTGAGTGACCTGCGCCCGCTGCTGCGCTGATGGCAGCCTCACCCGAGCCGCTGTCCGTCGATGGGCTGTCGGCGCTCGCCGCGGAGCTGAGCGAAGACGAGCTCGGCATCCAGGCGCAGGTGCGCCGCTTCGTGCGCGAGCGCTTCTTGCCGCGCATTGGCCGGCTGTTTGCCGAGGAGCGCTTTCCGCTCGATCTGGCGCCGGAGCTGGCGGCCCTGGGCCTGCTGGGCGCCAGCCTGAGCGGCTACGGCTGCGCCGGGCTGAGCACGGTGCAATACGGCCTGATGCTGCAGGAGCTGGAGTACGGCGACAGCGGCCTGCGCAGCTTCGTCAGCGTGCAGGGCTCGCTGGCCATGTACGGCATCCACGCCTTTGGCAGCGAGGAGCAGAAGCAGCGCTACCTGCCGGCGATGGCGCGCGGGGAGCTGATCGGCTGCTTCGGCCTGACGGAGCCCGACAGCGGCTCGGATCCGGCAAGCCTGCGCACCACCGCCCGGCGCTCGGGCTCCGACTATGTGCTGCACGGCAGCAAGATGTGGATCACCAACGCGCCCATCGCGGGGGTGGCGCTGGTCTGGGCCAAGCTGGAGGGGCAGGGCGCGGAGTCCATCCAGGGCTTCCTGGTGGAGCGCGGCACGGCCGGCTTCGAGACGCCGCGCATCCACGACAAGCTCAGCCTGCGTGCCAGCGATACGGGGCAGCTGGTGCTCGATGGCTGCCGGGTGCCGGAGAGCCAGCGGCTGCCCGGCGCGCAGGGCTTGCGCGCCCCGCTCGCCTGTCTCCATCAGGCCCGGCTCGGCATCTCCTGGGGCGCCACGGGCGCGGCCAAGGCCTGCTTCGAGAGCACGGTGCAGTACCTCTGCCAGCGTCAGCAGTTCGGTGTGCCGCTGGCGCAGAAGCAGCTGGTGCAGGCCGCGCTGGTGGACATGGCGAGCGAGATCGTGAAGGCGGACCTGTTGAGCCTTCACTTCTCGCGTCAGCAGGATCGCGCGCGGCAGGGGGCAGGGCCCCGGCTGCGGCCGGAGCAGGTGTCGCTGTGCAAGCGCAACAACGTGGCCATGGCGCTGGAGGTGGCGCGGCGCTGCCGCGGCCTGCTCGGCGCCAACGGCATCCTGCTCGAGTACCCCGCGATGCGCCACCTGATGAACCTGGAGAGCGTGTACACGTACGAGGGCACGCACGAGATCCACACCCTGGTGCTTGGCAAGGCGCTCACCGGGCAGAGCGCGTTCTGAGCTGCGCCCCTGGCAGCGCCGTGCCGACCGGCTGCGCCGTGCCGACTGGCTGCGCCGTGCCGACTGGCTGCGCCGTGCCGACCGGCTGCGCCGTGCCGACTGGCTGCGCCGTGCCGACTGGCTGCGCCGTGCCGACTGGCCCGCGCCGTGCCGACTGGCTGCGCCGTGCCGACCAGTGCGAGTCAGCCTTTGGGCTGCACGGGCGCGGCCGCTGCGCTGCCCGCGGAGCGCAGCACGATCTCGATGCGCCCGCTCTTCTCGGGCGCGGCCGCAGGGTGATGCTGCGAGAAGCCGGACGCCACCAGCTGCGTGCCGGCGACCCCGCCTTCCTCCAGGTAGCGCGCCACGCTGGCCGCGCGCCGCGCGGACAGCTCCCAGCTGCGACCCTTGCTGGCGCGCGCCTTGCGCGGCTTCTCGCTGCCGCCCTCGTCTGCCGCCTCCGAGGCGAGCTCCGGCGCAAAGTGCCCGCCGATCTCGTACACCTGATCACTGGGCAGGTGCTTGAGGTTCTCTGCCAGCGCCTTCAGCAGCTGGCGGCCCTGGCGCGTCACATCGCTGCGCATGCCGTTGAACAGCAGCTGATCGCGGATACCGATCACCAGCTGCTCCGAGCCGGCAGCGGAGCGCTGATCGAGCCACAGGTCACCCGCGGCGATCAGCGCGGAGAAGGTCTGGTTCATCTCGCGCCGCGCGGTCTCCTGCGTCTGGCGCTCGCGCTCGCCATCGCTAGCGCTGGAGGTGGCGAGCCGCGCCCGCGCGGTCTCGTACTGCTGCTGCAGCTGCTCTTTCGTCTGCTCCAGCGACTGCACCTCGCTGGTCGCCGCCTGAGCCGCGCTCTCCAGGCGCGCCACCTTCTCCACCAGCTGGGCGTTGGCCGACTGCGCCGGCATCACCCCCTTCAGCAACGTGAAGACGGCGCAGCCAGCGCCAAACACGGCCAGGAACCAGGGTAGCCAGTCGTTACGGCGCTCGGAGGAGGACTCGGCTCGGGGCATGGGATGCGGCAGGAGGCTACC
>JAICQL010000397.1 GCA_025937895.1 Polyangiaceae bacterium
ACGCCGTGTCTCTGCTGGTGCTCGACGACTTCACGCGCTGAGCCACCAGACGCCGCCGCGGCCTCGATCACCCGCTGCCAGGAGCGCTTGGCGCGCAGCTGGCGATCGAAGAGCAGCGCATGGTTCGTCCGCCCTCGTACCGGCCAGTTGTTGAGCCAGGAGTGGCCGTCGGACACGCCCCAGAGCGTGACGCTGTGCAACGGCTCAGCGTGCTTCAGGAAAATCTCGAAGATGTCGGCCCAGCGCTGGGCCGCTCGCTCCGCGACTTCCTCGGGCAGGCACCCTGGGTAGGGGTTGAGCCGTGCCGATAGCTCGGCATTGAGGGAGAGGTCTGCCCCCTGATTCTGGTAAGCGGCGGGGAGCACATCGACGTCGAGCTCGCTCACCAGCACCTCCAGGCCCGTGCTAGCAAATGCTGCCAGCGAGGCGTCGATGGCCTCGAGGGTGGGTTCCTCCAGTCGAAAGTGGGCCTGCGTGCCGATGGCGTCGATGCGCACACCGCTGGACTTGAAGCTCTGTACCATGGCCACCACGGCGTCGCGCTTGGCGGGCTTCTCCATGCTGAAATCGTTGTAAACGAGCTTTGCGTCCGGGAAGTATCTGTCCGCAAGGCGGAAGACCTGTTGGAGGTAGTCGTCACCGATGATCTTGCGCCAGGGCGTGTCACGCAGCTCGCCGTCGTCCTTGAACGCCTCGTTGACCACATCCCAGTAGCGTACACGGGGGCCGAAGTGGTCGGCGAGGGCGCGCATGTGCCGCTCTAGCCGCTCGAGCAGCTGGGCCCTCGTGGCTTGCCCGCCGCCCTCATCCTCGAAGATCCAGCGCGGCACCTGATGGTGCCAGACCAGCGCATGGCCATGGATCTCCAGCCCGTGGCGCTCGGCATAAGCCATGAAGGCGTCGGCAGCGCTGAAGTCGAGCACGCCCGGCTGAGGCTCGAGCGTCTGCCATTTCATCTCGTTCTCGGCCGTGACGCGGTTGAACTGTGCAGCAACCAGCTCAGCGGCTGCCGGCTCCTGGTTGGCATACACGCTGCGGTTGATGGCCACGCCGATCTTGAAGGCTCTGGAATACGCAGCGGCGAGGCTCTGCCGCGCGGCGTCCATGCGGGCGAGATCGGCGGCGCACTCCCCGGGCGCTGCGCTGCCTTCGCCCGGGCTCAGGGCGGCGGCCGGGACAGGCTCCTGCGCTACGGTCTTGCCAGCTGCGCCACAGGCGCACTGCGCCGCGAGCAGTGCAATCAGGCTCCATCGGTTACGATCGCGAGTCACGGCGGCAGTGTTGCACGCACCGGCTCGCGCGAGAAGGGCAAGGAGGAAAACAGCGGCAGCTCAGAACTGCGCGAAGAAGTCCCAGATCGCCTGCTCGGAGCCCGGTGCGGGCGTATGGCCGCCGTTGAACTCGCACCACGTGACCGGGAACCCCGCGGCGCAGCCCTCGAACTGCAGACAGCCATCGACCTGGAGCGCGGCGGGCTCCGGCTGACAGCCGTTTCGCTCCACAAAGACGTCGCGCGCCGTCACCCCATTGTTGAACGGCACCACATCGTCCGCGTTGCCGTGGAAGCCCAGGAAGGCCACTGGGGCATCCCCATCGGCACAGCCGCTGTACAGCGCGCCGGACATGGGTGCGATGGCTCGAAACACGTCGCCGCGCGCGCAGCCGATAGCCAGCGACATCATGCCGCCGTAGCTCCACCCGGTGGAGAAGATGCGACTCTGATCGATGCAGAGCTCGCTCTGGAAGCGCGCCAGCATGGCGTCCAGGAACGCGATGTCGCGCCCGTTTGGATTGGCCCAGCCCGCGTCGATGCCCTCAGCGGAGACGAAGATGGCCGAGTCCTCCGAGCGCTGCTGCAGACCGTAGAAGCCATTCGCCACCTGCGCAGCGGTCCCGCCCCGCCAGTGCCACGCGAAGATCAGACGATACGCGCGATTCGCGTCGTAGTTGGCGGGCAACGCGAGGATGTACTCGCGCGCCGCTCCCGCGACGTCGATGGTGAGGCGCCCGCCCTGCACGGCCGTGCTCGAGCCGCAGCCGGCACTGCGAATCGGCGCACCGTTGGCCGCGGGGGCCGGCGGCATGGCTGATGGAGTGGGTTGCTCCGCGGCGGGCGACTCAGCGCCGGGCTGGGCACCCTCCATCGGTGAGGGAGCCAGGCCCACGTTGGTGGGCGAGCTCTCCGAGGGGCTGGGAGCAGTGGGCGCTGCGCCAGGTGCAGCTTCAGCTGGCACCTCAGGCGGTGCTGCCGGCTGATTCATTGCGATGACGGAGCTCATCTCCCCGGGTGAGCGCGTCGCATTGTCGCGCTCTTGCGCGGCAGCAGGGCCGCCGGAGTCGCTGCTCGAGCACGCGAGGGCGAGAGCGGCCCCCAGCAGAAGCAACGACACGTTCGCAAGCCTGAGTCGGTTCATCATGAAGCTCCGGATCGAATCGAAAAACCACCGCGCTCGAACGGCAGCGGCGCGAGCGATGCTACACGACCGATCCGGCGCATGCTGGGCTGAACAATTGCTCGCGCAGGCCAAAGATTGTCACGCCCGTGGTCGAGCTGGACGCGCTGCCCGCGCTGGGTATCTCAGCGCGTCGCCTCGAATCTTTGTTTGCGTCGTTCTGGAGGCCGCGTGGTCCGCCGTGCACGCAGCGCCATCCCCAGCACGAGCAGGAACGCTGCCGCTGCACCGGAGAACCTCGCAGGAGCTCCGATGACGCAGCCTTCACACCTCACCCAGGAAGCGATGGCGATCGCGGCGGGCTGCCGGCGCGACCCCGGTGCTGCCGTTCACCGGAGCCACGCTGGCCGCGCCTGCGGCACCGAGAACCTCTCCGCTGGGAACC
>JAICQL010000127.1 GCA_025937895.1 Polyangiaceae bacterium
ATAGGCCGCCAAATCCGGTACATTACTTCGCATAAGATACATTATGTTAACTTTACGTCCAGGGCTGGCCAGAGCGGGGTTTGCGGAAACGCAGCTGAACGAGCGCGGCTGGCCTGAGGCTCGTGCCAGGCCAGCCCTGGACCGCTCGTCACGCGGGCACGGCACGATGGAGCCAGCCTTTGGCTGCTGCTCGAGATCGTCGTGCATGCGAGCACCATTCGCGGAGGCTGTGTCTGCAAACGCCTAGTGCAATGACGATGTCCGCGTTGAGCTGCGAACGTCCTTCGCGATGCACTGCGCAGCATCGGACGCGCTGGGCTGCGTGCGTCGTGGCTGAGTTTGCCGCACGCGAGTCGTAGCTTCCTTGGCCATCATCGCACGATCGTGCCTCGCATGACGCGCCCGGGCACTCGGCACGCCAGCACTTTGACGAGCTGACGAGGATTTGACGCGACCATGGCAGTGCGATCATACCTGTGGTGCGCTGCGCTGCTGAGGCCATCTTCGGCAGGCGGCGCGTGCGCTACCGGGCTGCGCAAAACATGTTAGCCTTTGCGAGGGCATGCGAATGTCGAATCCCGACCAGCCGGTTCTAGCGCAAAAGTATCGTCTGATCGGGCAGCTGCAGGCGGGCGGCATGGGCTCTGTCTGGGTTGCCGAGCACGTACACCTCAACTCGCTGGTGGCCGTGAAGCTGATGGCTCGCGAGGTGGCCGCGACTGCTGCGGGCATGGAGCGCTTTCTGCTGGAGGCGCGTGCAGCCGCGTCGCTGCGCAGCCCGCACGTGGTGCAGATCCTGGATTATGGGGTGCATGAGGGTACCCCTTTCATCGCCATGGAGCTGCTGGAGGGCGAGTCGCTCGGGGCTCGCCTGCAGCGTGACGGGCGGTTTCAGAGCTGGGAGCAAGCAGAGCTGATCTTGCGTCAGATCGCGCGGGCGGTGGCCAAAGCGCACGACGCGGGCATCGTCCACCGTGATCTCAAGCCGAGCAACATCTTCCTGGTCCGCAACGACGAGGAAGAGATCGTCAAGCTGCTGGACTTCGGCATCGCCAAGACCACCAGCGCCAAGCTGAACGCGGCTCCTGGTAATCACACCCGCACGGGTGAGTTCCTGGGCAGCCCCGTCTACTCGAGTCCGGAGCAGCTGCAGGCGAGCAAGGCGCTCGACCATCGCGCAGACATATGGTCACTGGGGGTGCTGGCGTTCGAGTGCCTGATCGGTCGCCCTCCCTTCAGCTCCGACACGCTCGCGGGGCTGGTGCTGGCGATTTGCATGTCTCCACTGCCCGTCCCTTCGGAGCATGGGCCCGTACCCCCCGGCTTTGATGCCTGGTTCGCGCGTGCCTGCGCGCGCGAGCTGGGCGAGCGCTTTCAGACCGTGCGCGAAGCTTCGAGTGAGCTGCGGCGCCTGGTGGCGGAGGCCAGCGGTGGGCGCCTGCCTCCATCCGAGCTGGTGGAGACCGTGGCTTCCGGCACGGAGCGCATCCCGCCGCTGCCCGAGAGCGTACCCGCCGTCTCGGCGCCGCCCTCGTCGTCACCGACGGACCCCACAGTGCGCCAGCGCGGGCGCTTGCTGCTGGCGGCAGAGCAGCCACCCGCCGCGCTGGCGTCGCTCGTCCCCGATGTGCAGCCCGCGCCGGGCGCCTTGCCCTGGCAGCTGGCGGCGCAGCGCGCGGAGGCGACGCAGGCGGGCCTGGGCGGAGGACTTGCGCCCGCGCGCCGCCGCCGATCGCTGACCTCGCTGCTGGGCGGCCTGGGCCTGCTGGTGGCGGTGCCCTCACTCCTGTTTGCGCTGCGCGCCCTCGCCTCGCGCTCGTCGTTCGAGCCCCATGGGCAGACCCCGAGCTCTGTGCCGGCACACTCCAGCGCTGCGCCGGACGAGGCAGAGGCGGTGCTCGCGCTGCCGCTGCAGCAGCAGGCCTCCACCGCACCCGAGGCCGTCAGCGAAGCTCAACCGGGCGAAGCTCAGCCACTCGAACCCGCCGAGGTTCCGCCCGGCGAACCCGGCGCCGCGGTTGAAGCTCCGTCCACGGACGAAGCCGAGCCGCAGTCGCCGCTGCCACCAGCGGAAGCGGAAGAGGCGCCGCCGGAGGGTGCAGCCACGGCGGCTGACCCGCTCCACACAGCGGCACCGGCGAGCCCCTCCGAGAGCCCAGCGGGGGAAGCTCCTGCCTCCACCCCTGCGCCGTCCGCTGCAGCGCCCGAGCATCCCGCAGTCGCTTCCAGCGGCGCTCCCCTGCCAGACCCGCCGAAGCCGGCGCCTTCCACGGCACCGGCGAGCGTCGTCAGCCCGCCGCCGCGCGCACCAGAGGCGCCGCCGCGTGCACCCAACGCACCGCGACGCGCCACCGGCGCTAGAGCGAAGCAAGCGCGCTTGACCATCACCGCCAGCTCCACCGCCAGCGTGTTTCTCGATGGCGTGCCCGTGGGCACGACCCCGATCGCAGATGTCGCGCTGGAGCCGGGTGAGCACGAGGTGACCTTCGTGCACGATGGCGAGCGCAGCACGCAGCGCATCCGGCTGCGCGCGGGTGAGCACAAGCGCGTTGCGTTTCAGCCGGCGCCGGGAGACGGCCTGGACGAGGCCGCCGTGCAGCGCACTGTGCGGCGCTACGGTGCGGCCGTGCGCGAGCAGTGCTGGGAGGCGGCGCTGCGCGAGCGCGGACCCACAGCGCAGCTGTCCGGCTCGCCTCGGGTGACCGCCACCATCACCGTCGAACCGTCCGGGCGCGTGCGCTCCGTCGCCACCGAGGGCACGCCCGCGGCCTTCCCGGATTTGCCCTACTGTATCGAGGACGAGGTGCGCACGTGGGTGTTCCCGAGCGCGCCTGGCGAGACCATCGTCACCGTTCCATTCGTGTTCGTCAGCGAGTGAGCTCGCGGCGAGGTACGCACGCTCGGCGCAGCCGAGACAGTGCTGCATCCGGCGTGACGTCTTCCGGCAAGTGACGCTGATTTGTAGCGCTTTGTCGAAAGACTCCGGCGCTCGGAGTTACCTAGAGTCGCGCCATGAGCTGGTCGAAGACATTTGCGGTGGTGTGTTTGCCCGTGCTGCTGGCCTCGAGTGGCTGCAGCGAAAGTGCTGATCTCGAGCAGGAGGCAGCCGCCAACCAGGGCCGAGCGCTGTACGCCTCCTGGGCTGCCTCGCCGCAGTCCAACCGCGAGGTCTTGCCGTTTCCCGGTGCTCCCCCGGTCACTCCCCCGCAGCTCAGCGATCAGACGGTACGCCACGTGGTCCACGCGAGCCTCGGCGGCGAGGCGTTGCGCATCCGTATCTCGAATCTGTTCGGCACCACGCCGCTCACCATCGACGCCGCCACCGTGGCGCGCAGCCTGGAGGGCTCCAGCATCGACCTGGCGAGCCTGACCCCCCTGTCCTTCGCAGGCGCCCCGAGCGCCGTGGTGCCAGCAGGCGCCGAGCTGTGGAGCGATCTGGCGCCGCTCGCCCTCGAGGGCGACAGCGATGTCGCGATCTCCTTCTACGTGGCTGGTGCGGCTTCGGTGGACACCACCCACAGCCTTGGCATCGAGCCCACGTTCGTGAGCGACGGCAACCAGATCTCCGCCGCGAACCTGCCGCCGGAGGAGCCGGCGCCCGCGGCTCCGCGCGAGTCCTACTACTGGCTCACCGGGCTGGACGTGGCTCGCTCCGAGCCGGCGGAGGTGGTGGTCGCGTTCGGCGACTCAATCACCGACGGGCTGCGCTCGACCGTGGGCGAAAACAGGCGCTATCCCGATGCCCTTGCCCGGCGCCTGAACGCTACGGGCATGCCCTTCGGGGTGGTCAACCAGGGCATCTCCGGCAACCGCGTGCTCAACGACGTGGTGGGGCCGGCGGCGCCGTCCCGTTTCGAGCGCGATGTGCTGGAGCAATCGGGAGCGAGCGCCGTCATCGTGCTGATCGGCATCAATGACATCGGCTTCTCCGGGTTCGTTCCCGAGCAGGAGGTCAGCGTGGAGCAGCTGACGGGCGCCCTGGCGGAGCTGGTGGCCCGCGGCAAAGCCGGAAACCTGCGCACCTACCTGGCCACGCTGCTGCCCCTGAAGGGCACCAATGCCCCCTACTACGACGAGACCAGCGAGCAGAAGCGCCAGGCCGTCAACGCCTGGATCCGCAACCAGAGCGAGGCGGACGGCGTGATCGACTTCGACCAGGCCATGGCTGATCCGGCGGATCCGCTGCAGATGCGGCCGGAATATCACGATCCTGCTGACTACCTGCACCCGAACGACGTGGGCTACGAGGTGATGGCCACCTCCATCGACCTGGATCTGTTCCACGACTGAAGCTTCCGCTCCCCGGTGAACCGGCCCTGATGGTACCTTCGGGGCCGGTATGTCCCTCCCGTCGCCCCCCATTTCCCTGGTCGAAAAGCGTGCGGCCCTGGAGCGCGTCCTGCAGAGCCGCGCGCTGGGGCGCTCAGAGCAACTGCGGGCGCTGCTGCGCTTCATGTGTGAGGCCGAGTTCGCCGGGTGCGCGCAGGAGCTGAACGAGTACACGCTGGGGGTGACGGTGCTCCGCCGGCCCTCCGGGTACTCCCCCGCCGAGGACTCCTGCGTACGCAGCCGCGCCTACGAGCTGCGCAGCCGCCTGCGGGCGTATTACGAGGACGAGGCGCCGGAAGACCCGCTGCGCATCGAGATCGATCGGGGCGGATACGTCCCGCGCTTCGAGCGCTCGGACATCCCGCTCTGGGAGGCGAGCGCCAAGCCCGCTGCGGCCCGGCTGATGACCGCTGAGCTGCGCGAGCTGTGGGAGCCGTTTCTCCTCAGCGAGGCGCCGCTGCTCATCGCCTTCGACGTGCGGCTCTTCTTTCACGCGCCCGCCACTGGCCTGGTGGTGCGAGACTACCTGATCAACACCCCTTCCGACGTGGCGCATTCAGAGCCGCTGATGCGGTTCCAGGTCAGCATGGGCGCGGATGAGCTGCGGGAGACGCGGGACTACGCCGATTTCGGCGCGGTGCAAGCCGCGTTCCTGCTCGGGCGCCTGCTCGCCGGCAGCCGCCTCGACGTGGGCCTGAAGCACTCCGCCTCGCTCGACTGGCAGGATCTCTGGAACAACAACCTGGTGCTGATCGGCAAGCCCGACCTGAGCCCGATCAGCCGCTCCTTTCTGGAGGACAAGGAGCTGACCATGGACGAGCAGGGCGTGATCCGCATCGCCCAGCCGCGAGGGGGCGAAGCCGCCGCGTATGTCAGCGCCGAGACGCATGGCGCCGGGGAGAAATACGCGCTCATCACCCGGGTACGGGGGCCCCAGGCAGGGCGGCACGTGCTACTGCTGAGCGGCGCCGGAGCCGAGCTGATGTGGGCGCTGGCCGAGTGCGTCACCAACCCCGAGCACGTCTCGGAGCTGCTCTCGCAGGTGCGGCTGCCGTCGGGTGAGCCGGCGGACAGCTTCCAGGTGGTGATCCAGGCCACGTTCCAGGCCAACGTGCCCTTGCAGATCCGCTACGTCACACACCGCGTCCTGAAGCCCTCTCCGCGCCAGGACCACGGCCCAGAGTGATGGCCCGAGGGCGCCACCACGCCCCTCAGAGCTTGCGCGATCTCGCCCGCCGGCCTCGGCGCCCACTCGGGGGCGGCGGGAGGCACTAGGCGGAGCCCGCTGCGCTGGAGTAGACGGACCGCAATCCCATGACAGACCCCAAGTCCATCCCCCTCCCGTCTCTCCCTGGCTGGGCCCTGGTGCTCGGCGCCTCGAGCGGCTTTGGCGAGGCCGCAGCCCTGCGACTGGCGGATGCCGGGTGCCACATCATCGGCGTGCACCTGGATCGGCGTGCTGGCATGCAGAACGTGGAGCGCATCACCGCGCAGATCCGCCAGCGCGAGCGAGAGGCGTGGTTCTTCAATATCAATGCCGCGGACCCAGGGCAGCGCCAGCAGGTGCTCGACGACGTACAGAAGCGCTTCGCAGAGCGCGGCAACGGCGAGCAGGTCCGTGTGTTCTTGCACTCGCTGGCGTTCGGCACGCTGCGGCCGTTCGTGAACGCGCAGAGCGGGGAGACGCTCAGCGCCAAGCAGATGGACATGACCTGTGACGTGATGGCTCACAGCCTGGTCTACTGGGTGCAGGATCTGGTCGCTCGCGAGCTGCTCAGCAACGAGGGGCGCATTCTTGCCATGACCAGCACCGGCTCCAGCGAGGTCTGGGAGGGCTACGGTGCCGTCGGCGCGGCCAAGGCGGCGCTGGAGGCGCACATCCGGCAGCTGGCGTTCGAGCTTGGTCCGCGCGGCATCACTGCCAATTCGATCTGCGCCGGCGTGACCTCCACCCCCGCCATGAACAAAATTCCCAATGCCGAGCGCATGCGCGACGTGGCGTTGCGCAAGAACCCATCGCACCGACTCACGGTGCCCGAAGACGTGGCGAATGCGATCGTGGCGCTAGCTCAGCCCTGCACATACTGGATGAACGGCAACGTGCTGTACATCGACGGCGGGGAAGCACACAGCGGCTGAAGTGGCCGGCACACAGCGACTGAAATCGCCGGCACACAGCGACTGAAATCGCCGGCGCGCCTACCTTTTCTTCTTCTTCGCTCGCTTTGCAGGGCGGGAGCCAAACAGCTGTTCGATGTTGCAGTTGGTCGAGTCGAGGGCGTGCTTCAAGAGCAGCCTCACCACGTCGGCGCGATTCACGTCCAGCCCCGTCGCGCGCAGAGACCGCTGGCACTGCTCGATGCGCTCGACGAGCGACTCAGGGAGCCTAAAGGAAAATTGGCGAGCGGCTTCTTCTGCCATTCAAGTCTCCGGATCGCGGACGTCACTCGAGGTCACCCAACGTCACCGCGCTCATGCTCAATAGTCATGCTCAATAGCACGACGAGTGCCAGGCCCGAGAGTGACCGAATTCAGCACGAAAGCGGCCCGGGGCTGAGGCAGCCCTGCTGGCGAGCCAGCATTTACGCCACACCAGCGCGCCTCAGTGTCAGGGCTCGTCCCGTCGCAGTCACAGACGAGTGCTGAAGCCCCTTCAAGATACGAGCCACCAGCTTTGCGAGCTCGCCGTTTGCGCTCACCTTTTGACGATGCGCCCCTGGATGGCTCCATACTCGGCGGGGACCTGCGGTACCCCAGCAGCGCTCCCCGCCGGGAACGAGGACATAAACCCCAGCAGCGCCTGCCAGTTCTTCAGCTCCTGAATGCCCGGAGAGAGAGGGTCGGTGTCCAGGTAGCGGACGGTGGGATCGACCACCGTCGTGCAGTCGGCCTCCTTGGCTTCCACCGAGAGCAGCCCGCCCGTGGCGGCCCGCACCAGCCCCAGCAAGCCTGCCACGTAGTTCGTGGCCACGAGCTCGTAGCACGTGCTGGTGTCGGTCAAGTCCAGCAGTTGCTCACCGCCGGGCGCCGACAACGTGATCGAGGCGACTCGCTGAAATGGTGGCTGGCTGAGGTCGTATTCGACCTTGATCCCCGAGAGCTGCAGAAAGACGTCATTGCCGGTCAGCTCCGTTGCGCCGCCCAGCTCGAGACCGGCACGAAGGTCACGGGCGTTGAGGAAGAAACTGACGAGTGGATAGCCCGGTACCCGGTCGGGCCCAATGCCGATGGGGAGCACTCGAAAGAGATCTGAGAACCAGACCTCCCCCGTACGGCCTTGCAGGATGGGCCCGCGCAGCTGGCCATTGGCCTCGATGGCCAGCGCCGGTGGTGCCGTGGTGCGCAGCTGGGCCGCCATGTTTAGATATGCATCGGTGACCAGGTTGCCCACGGGAGCCTCCTCCGCGGCGGGCAGCGGCAGATCCACCGAGGTCTTCGCCACGACCTGGCGATAGCCCAGACCCCGCAAGCGCAACGCGCCGTCCAGCCCGCTGATCACTCGCTCCACCGCTTGCTGGGTGCCCGAGTCACCGGGGATGGTGTCGTCTATCGGGATCAGGCGATAACTGTCGAGCGAGACGCTCGCGGCCGCTCCCGGGCTGGAGGGTGGAGCCACGGTGACCGTGAGCTCCCCTAAATGGCTGCCGTAAGAGCCTGCCGTGACAATCAACGTCTCACCCACTCGCGCGGGCTGCGCCAGGCTGTCGTGAGTGTGCCCGCTGACGATGACGTCGATGCCGGCAACGGCCGCCGCCAGAGCGGCGTCCTCCCCCTGACCGTCACGATCGATCCCCGAGTGCGAGAGCGCGATGACGATGTCGACCTGATCGACCTCGCGCAGCTCCCTCACCATGCGCGCGGCCGCCACCTCGATGGCCTCGAAGCTGAGCGGGCTGACCTGCGGCGTGACCTGCACGGCATTGGCCCCCAGCAAGCCAAAAAACCCTATCCGGACCCCGCCCACGGTCTTGACCAGCTTGGGTTGCAGCGCCCCCTGCTCACGCGCCAGCGCCTCCAGCTCGTCATCGCCGGGATCGCTGCTGCTGAAGCTGATGTTGCTGGAGAGCACGGGCAGCCGCACCCCCTTGGCCCGGGCCGCGCCCAGGATCGCGGCCAGGCCTGCCGGCGTCCAGTCCAGCTCGTGGTTGCCCAGCGTGGTGGCGTCGTAGCCGAGAGCCTCCATCAGGCGTAGCTCCGGCGCCTCCAGGGTGGCGAGCAACTCGAACAGGGTGCCCATCATGAAGTCACCCGCGTCGAGCAGGAGCACGGACGCCCCGGATGCCGCCGCCCCGGCGCGAGCCATGCCGATGGCGGTCGCCAGACGAGCGATGCCGCCACGGGTTGGATCATCCCCTACCGTCTCCGGCGTGTAGTCGCGCTCGGGCGCGACCCCCATCAGGTGGGAGTGGATGTCGTTTGTATGCAAGATGACGAGCTGCCGCGGTCCCTGCAGCGGACCTTCCCGCTCCTCCTCGGGCGCCCCGGCGGCCCCCGCCGCGTTGGAAGCGCCCCCGGCACCAGCGCTCGTGCCACTGCCGCCAGCACCGCCACCTCCGATGGCACCGACCCCCGTCGTGGCGCCCGGGAGGAGCAGCGTGCGATCTTCACCGCTACAGGCCGCTCCGAGCAGCGCGAGCGCCAACAACCCGCAGTGTGCCAGGCCGACGCCTCGGGGCTGCTGGCAGAGAGGGGATGCGCCGCGTTTCGTGTGCCCCAGCATCGGACCGACCGCCTTTCCGGTGAAGTACCCGCGAGCAGACTGTAACGTGAGCAGGGGCGCGAGGGAACCGTGCGCCGTCGCACGAAGGTCTCCGCCGTTCGCGCGGAGAGCGCCGGCATCCACTGAACGCCGGCGCTCGACTCTTTCTCAGAGCGCCTTCCTCAGAGCGCTTTCCTCAGAGCGCCCTCAGGGCTCGGGTGATGGCCCCGGCACGCACAGGCCGAAGCACCCGGGGGGGCACGAACCGATGGTGCAACCGGGCGCGAGGTTACACTCGCCGTCTTCGGTGCTGCAGTGGCCGAAGACGCAGGTGTCGCTGGTCACGCAGACGCGCGCAGACGGGTTGAGCCGTTCGATGGTCGACTCGAGCCCGTCCTCCTCGTCACCACAGCCAGCCACCGAGATTAGCGCAACCAAGCACCCCAGCAGGCATCTCGTCTTGCGGATCATCGCTGCCCTCTCCTTCGCGCGCGGGTTGAATCCAATCCTTGGATGTTGGCTCTGCTTACGGCTGCTGGACGAATCCAAGTAGGCTTGGAGGGCGAAAAGCACTGGGCCCCGCGCGGCACGCTCCTGCGAGCCTGCCGGCGGGGCCTTCGAGAATGAGTTGCTGAAGAGAAGGCGGCGCTCAGCCCATGTCGAAGTCGTCGCCCATGCCGCCCATGCCGCCCATTCCACCCATGCCGCCCATTCCACCCATGCCGCCCATTCCACCCATGCCGCCCATTCCACCCATGCCACCGCCGTGGCTGTGGCCGTGGTGACCGCCCGCGGCCTTCGGCTTGGGCTTGTCGGTGATGGCTGCCTCGGTGGTCAGCAGGATGCCGGCGATGCTCGCGGCGTTGGTAATGGTGGTGCGCACGACCTTGACGGGATCGATGATGCCCGCGGCAATCAGATCACCAAACTCGCGCTTGGCCGCGTCGTAGCCGAAGCCATCCTTTCCGTTCTTGACCTCGTGCACGACGGTGGCCGGATCGCTGCCCGCGTTACGAACGATCTGGCTGATCGGTGCCAGCAGCGCACGGCCCAGCAGATTGATGCCCGCCTTCACGTCGTCGTTCTCCGCCGTGAGGCTGGCGAGCGCGGTCGAGGCACGCACCAGCGCCACACCGCCGCCCGGCACGATGCCCTCGGCGATGGCGGCACGGGTGGCATGCAGCGCGTCGTCAAAGCGCGCCTTCCGCTCCCGCATCTCCACCTCGGTAGCTGCCCCCACGCGGATCACCGCAACGCCACCGGCCAGCTTGGCCAGGCGCTCATTCAGCTTTTCCTTGTCGTAGTCGCTGTTGGTGGCCTTGATCTCGCGCTTGATCGACTCGATCCGGCCCGCGATGGCGGCCTTGTCGCCCTGACCACCGACGAGCGTGCAGTTCTCCTTGTCGAGAACCACGCGCTTGACCCGACCGAGGTCGCGCGCGTCCACCGACTCGAGCTTGCGGCCCAGGCCGTCCATGAAGGCAGTGGCCCCGGTGAGGGCGGCGATGTCCTTCAGCATCTCCTTGCGACGGTCGCCGAAGCCCGGCGCCTTGACCGCCGCCACCTTGAGCACGCCGCGCAGCTTGTTCAGGGTCAGCGCCGCGAGCGCCTCGCCATCCACGTCCTCTGCCACGATGAGCAGCGCGGTCTGGTGCTGGTTCGCCAGCTCCAGGGCGGGCAGCAGCTCCTTCAGGGACGAGATCTTCTTCTCGTGCACCAGCACCAGCGCGTCTTCCAGCTCGCACACCAGGCGCTTCTGATCGGTGATGAAGTAGGGCGAGAGATAGCCCCGATCCCACTGCATGCCCTCGACGACGTCGATCTCGGTCTCGAGGCCCTTTGCCTCCTCGATCGTGACCACGCCCTCGGCCGTCACCTTCTCCAGCGCGTCGGCCAGGAGCTTGCCGATGGACTCTTCCCCGTTGGCGCTCACCGTGCCGATACGCTCGATGTCCGCCTTGCCGCCGATCTTCTTGGCCTGGCCCTTCAGGTGCGCCACCACGGCGGCCGCCGCCTGGTCAATGCCACGCTTCAGATCCATCGGGTTGAAGCCCGCTTCGATCAGCTTCAGGCCCTCGGCATAGATGGCCTGAGCCAGCACGGTGGCGGTGGTGGTGCCATCGCCCGTGTCATCGTTTGTTCGTGAAGCCACTTCACGCACCAGCTCGCAGCCGAGGTTCTGGAACTTGCCGGACAGCGAGATCTCCTTCGCCACCGTCACCCCGTCTTTCGTGACGCCCGGAGGGCCCCAGCTCTTCTCGTAGGCAACGCAGCGACCGCCGGGGCCGAGCGTTACCTTCACCGCGTTGGCGAGCGCATCGAGCCCTTGCTTGATCTCTTTGCGGGCCCTGCTTTGGTACGCGATCTGCTTGCTCATCCGAACGAACTCCTGTCTTCACCGACCAGCCCTTGGCTGACAGCCGGGGGAAAATTTGGTGCGGAAGTTATGACCTCCAGGCCGTGGGTCAACCCCCTCCCATGCCGAATCCTGTACAAAGGCAGCCCATGGCCTGGCAACAGCCTGCCAACGGCGTCGGAAAGCGCCGCCGGCCCCCCACTCCCCCGCTTCGCTTCACATTCTGCCCAACAGTGCTTGCTTTCCGGAAGAGATGCGGGTATCTGCCACGGCCGCAATCAGGGGCTCGCCTTGAAGGGGCGCGCCTCCGAGAGTATGCTCTCTGAGCAGTTTTTTTATTGGGAGATCGTCTAAGGGTAGGACGCAGGTTTCTGGTTCCTGCTATCTAGGTTCGAATCCTAGTCTCCCAACCAACTTCGCGTTTATCTGCACCAGACAGGTAAACAACGGCCCCATCGTCTAGCGGTTAGGACATCGGCCTCTCACGCCGGTAACACGGGTTCAAGTCCCGTTGGGGTCGCAGTTTCGTTCGACAAGAAAATCACACCGTTCCCCTCTGCATCCGAGGTGGGTTGGCCCGGTCGCTGACCCACCTTGTCGAGCAGAGCGCGCTGAACCAGCTCGGGAAATGGGTGTCGAGTGCATTGGCTCGCCGAGATTCAGCTCCATGAAGCTGCTGGCGATGCGGCGGTAGCGGTTGACCATCTGGTTCGATGGATGGCCTGTGCGCGCCATCACCCAAGGACTCAGCGCGACCATCGGCAAGGGCCAGCGTGACGAAGGTCCCGCGCAGGTCGTGCCCGCGGATGGGTTGGCGCGCGGCGTTGCGAACGAACAGATCCGGGCGCTGTGCCTTGGTGCCGGCCCGCTCCAGGTGCGTGCAGAACGCGTCTCTTTGCGTCGCGGCGAGCCTGCGCGAGCGCCACGAGCAGCGACAGGGCCAGCAGGGTGGCGAGCGGGCTGCGTGCGGCCGAGGCGTGTCTGAACGAGCAGGACGCGTCACTCGTGGAGCTTGCAGGTAGCTCCGTCGAGCTGGCGGGCACGAGCGTCAGGAGCGAGATGCCGAAGCGTGGCAAGTCGAAGGAAAGACGTACGCTGCCCGCCACCACCGGGGCCTGCTGCGGCGGCGAGACCGCCGCCGGCACCATCGCCTCTCGCAGCGCCGTGAGCTGCGCCTGCGTTGGTGTGGCGGGCCTGCCCTGTGAGAGCCAGACGCTGTGAGCGTCACCGTGCTCCGCATCTACCCGCAGATGAGTCACGCTGGCAGTCGCTCCGAAGCTGGCCGGCACCGACACGTGCACAGTGACAGGCGCCGGCGGCGCAGCCACGAGATCGTCATGATAGTGCCAGACCAGGACCTGAACCCGGCTGCCGTCGCTGGCGGCGAGCGCATCGATGTCGGGTTGAGCCCGAACGCTGCTCTCCAGAAGCTCGCTCAGCGGTAACGCCCCACTGCTCACGACGGGCAGCCGCGCGCCGCGCAGCTGCCCGAGCAGCTGAAATGCGCCCAGCACAGGCAAGTGGATGCCATTGGTTGCGAGGGCGCGATAGCCGGCAAAATACGGCGAGCCCGGGAAGGTGAACGCCCAGGTCAGCACACCGCGCAGGCTGACCCCCACGAGGTTGGCCAGATCGAGCGAGCGCTTCATCATCGCCAGCTCGTAGGCGCCATAGGCCGGGGCGTTGCGATAGGCGTTGGCAGGCGCAAGGCTCGCGGGGCACGCGGCGCAACCGTCCGGGTCCGCCTCGCTGATGAGGATTGGGGTGTGAGCAAAGGCGGCAGATGCAGCCACTGTCTCGAAGCCGGAGCGGTGCAAGCGGAGCTGATTGCCCAGGTCCATCTGCACGTGCCCGTCCGTGACGCTGACGCCGCCCTTGGCGTGAAAGCTCACCAGGTCCAGCCGCGTGCCGATCTGACCGCTCACGGCGTTCGTGCCCGTCGCGCAGTGCTCCAGGAACTGCCCGAGGAAGCTGCCGTCAGGCCTGGCCACGGCAGGTCCGCCGAGGGCGGCAGCGGGCAACACGGCATGCAGGGCTGCTTCGGTGTAGTCGTACAGCCGGGCGTATTCTTCGAAGCTGCCGCGCCAGTAGCCGATGTCCGGCTCGTTCCAGAGCTCCCAGTGCCAGGTGGAGCCGGCGCCTGGGTAGCGCTGCTCGACGTGTTCGGCCCAGGCCGTCACCAGGGCCGCCCATTTGTCGTAGTCGCGCGGGGGATAGAAACAGCCGCCATCGAGCGAGTAGGGGTTGGTGTTCTCGTACGGGTCGGGCCGTGTCGACAGCGCCCGAGGCATGAACCCGAGCTCCACGAGCGGCTGCGCGCCAGCCTCGATCAGCGCGTCCATGATCCCGTCGATCAGCACATAGTCGTAGACGGGATTGCCTGCGGCATCCTCGCTGTACAGGTTGGTCGAGCCCCACTTGAGCGCCGGATCGCCGGAGCCCGTGTTGAAAAGGAAGTGCGTGCGAACCTGCACCGGCGCTCCGTGCGCCTGAGTCAATGTGCGCAGCAGCGCCTTGCCCTCGGCCTGGGTCGTGTAATTCACCTCATCGTAGCCGTAGTAGCGCCAGACGGGCTCCAGCGGCGTGCCGGCCGCGGTCGCATCGACGCGGATGTCCACGCCCGCTTGCGTCTGCGCATGGGCGGTGGCGAGCGCCCCGGCAATGCCCACGACGGCAATGCCCACGACGAGCGTGCCGAGGAGGGTCTTCAGCAGCTCGTATCTCGAAGCCATGGCACGAGCTCTTTCAGGCCGTAGAGTGCACGAGGCACCGGCGCGCATGCAAGACAGGCGCTCGAGCATGCTGGAGCCGCGGACCGACGTCGCGGCAAAAGTGTCGTTGGACTCAAAGGAACGGTGCAAAACCGCATTTGGCGGTGATGAAAAACGAACGCGCGCCGCGGCGGCCCGAGGCAGACACAGCTCACGGCAGCGCTGCTGGGCATGGCAGCAGCGCACTTCAGGCACGAGTCGTGTTAGCCTGCTCGCCTCGCAGGCGCGCTGGTGCGCGCTCGGATGCAGCGAGTGGGATCACAATGAACATGTCTCGTATCGTGGGGCTCTTGATTACGCCCGTGGCGCTGGGTGCCAGCGCGTGCTGGGACTACTCGGCGGGCGATCCGCTGGCAGCAATCCCCCAGAATGGCGTACAGCCCCCGCCCGCTGCGCAGAGCCAGGGCTCCAGCGGCAGCCTACCGGCGAACACGGCGCTGCCCTGCGATGTACTGGAGAGCGCCGGACTGCCGTGTGTCTCGGCGCACAGCACCGTGCGCCTCGTCGTCCGCGGATATGACGGGCCCCTGTACCAGGTCGAACGCGCCGGTGGCGCCACTCTGGATATCGGCACCATCGATGGCTACGGCGACGCCGCTGCGCAAGACGCGTTCTGTGCCGGCAACAGTTGCACGATCCGAATCATTTACGACCAGTCGCCGATGGGGAACGATCTGACGGTGGCGCCGCCGGGCAGCGCCAAGCCCACGCCCGGCAATCCGGTGAACGCAGCCGCGCTCCCCGTGGTAATCGCTGGCCGCTCCGCGTATGGCGTGCTCATCCGGCCGGGCATGGGCTATCGCAACGTGGTGCCGAACGGCACGGCCGTCGGAGACGAGCCGCAAACCATGTACATGGTCAGCAGCCAGCACGACCTGATCAATGGCTGCTGCTTCGACTATGGCAATGCCGAGGTCACTGCCAACAATGACGGCAACGGCACCATGGAAGCCGTGTACCTCGGCATGGGCGTCATCTGGGGCACCGGCGTGGAGGGCGGGCCGTGGGTCATGGCTGATCTGGAGAATGGCCTGTATCCGGGCTGGGAGAACGGCCAAGACCGAAACATTTCCACCAGCACACCGCTGCGGCATGACTTCGTCACAGCCGTCCTCGTGGGTGACACGGCGGACCAGAACGGCGGTAGAGGCCGCTTTGCGTTGTATGGCGGCGACGCGCAAGCGGGCGCGCTGAAAATGATGTACGACGGCATACGTCCCGAGAAGCCTGGCTACGTGCCCATGCGCAAGCAAGGGTCTGTCATCCTCGGTATCGGTGGAGATAACAGCAACGGCGGTGCGGGCCGCTTTTATGAAGGCGTCATGGCAAACGGTGTGGCCACGCAGCAGACCGTCGATGCCTTGCAGGCCGCTATCGTTGCTGCGAGGTATGAAAGATGACGGTCGGGCCTGTCCACCCGCCTACTGCAGGGTAGCTTCTCAGAAGGACACGCTGGCTTGCAGCCGGACTACATCCATGTCCGGCTTGTGACCTGCATACGTGCCGCCCTGAACGATGTCGCTTCCGGCCACGAGCGGCGTGCCCCAGGGCCACCTGCCCGCGAGTGTCATGTTGCCGCCGTAGCGATAGCGGGAGTACTGAATGTACAAGCTCTCGCCCGAGAGGAAATGCGTCCAGAACGTCACGCGTGGGGTAATCGCCGAAAAGACGTATCCGGGATGGTCGCCCAGGTTGTAGTTGACCTCGTCCCAGCGGAGCATGACGGACAGCCAATCCAGGGGCTGCACCTGCACGTCGGCCCCGTACTTGAACTGTCCGATGTGATCTTGGCTGATGACGGAGCCCTCCGGTAGATCGAGGGTGACGTCCGTGAACAGGCCGAAGACATTCAGGGTCACCTCGGGTGAAGCGCTGCCCCGCGGCTTGCCCTGGATACCGGACAGCGTGTTCTCGTACAGAAAGCCGATGTTGAGCAGCTTACCGCTCCCTGTGCTGTCGGTCAGGCTGCCGCTCCAGGCCAGGTAGTTCGTGGCCAGTCCTTCACCGCTCAGCGAATGCATGACCTCAGTGCCTGCTTCACCGAGCGCCCAGCCATTTTTGACCCGGATGTAGGACGGAGAGACCCACAGGCTGCCCAGGAAGGGTGCGCGGACTGTCGCCTCCGCGCCGATGGTGGTGACGTAGGCTTCGCTCGCGTTGGAGAACGACCTGCCCACCACGGTGCTCTGATACAGGTTGGGGTCGCGGGTCCACTCGCCATTGTAGTGGAGCGCGATGTCCAGGTGCTCGCCGTAGCTGAGCTGGACGTGCTCGTAGTGAAGCAAGACCAGGCCCACCGTGGCCTGGTAAGGAGGCGGCGCCAAAATGTTGGAGCTGCCGTCACGCGCCGAGCCAAAGCCCTGCACGAGGGTCAGGGTCACCTCTGGCCCTAGCGGGACCGTCAGCTTCAGCTGCTCGCCGAGCTGGCGAAATTGCCCGAGCGTGTACGTATCGTATTTGGGAAAGGCGCCAAACTTGGGCCAGAAGGCGCCACCGGTCAGCGCGATGTTCGGCTTCAACCCCGCAAGCTCGAAGTCCGTGTCGAGCGTGAGATACGCCAGCCCAGGTGTCCACGCGGCGTCGTTGTTACGGAATCCCGTCGATTGCAGCCAGTAGCCCATGCCGCCGATGGCCGCATGCACATGCTCCTTTCGGGCGTGGACGAAGAACTCGGCCCAGTCTTGCTCCTGCAGCCGCGTGTAGGCGAAGCTATAGTAATTGGCGTCCACGGTCCTGGTGGGGCCATACGAGAGCTGCATCTCGGCCGGGGCCGCGGGGTTGTCCGGGCTCCGCCGCGGACTGATGCCGATGGCCAGTGGCGCCCGAAAGTAGCCCGAGACATAGGTCTGCCAACCTTCGGACGGAGCAACGGCTGCCTCCGCTTCAGGTGTCGGCCCAGCGACAGCTGGCTCGTTGGCACCGGCAGTGCCCACTGCCTCCGACTCTCGATCTTCGGACGTGAGCTCCTGGGCCCGAGCTGGATGGGCCGCTGACACTGCCCCGAGCACGAGGAACGCTAATGACTTTTGCGGCATGCCTTCTTCTCTGGTGGCGCCGAGCGTTGGCGCCTGGGTGCTCGCGTGCTGGCGTCTGGAAGCCTTCGGCGCAGCCAACCCCAACCCCGCGACGGGAGCTGAGGGGCTCGCTCCGGCAATGATTGGCAAACGCCACTCACCATGCTCGTGCTGGCGCTCTCCCAGCCCGGAGGATGTCTGAAAGTTCTCCGAGCGCGCAAGTCGTTATCGCGAGGCGAGCTGCAAGAGAACTGCAGCGCGCACAAAAGTGCTGCGCGGCTCGACGCTGCGCCGCAAAACGAGATTTTGGCGCTTCAAAAAACGAAGACCTGCTGCGGCAGCCACGAGCCGGAGCGCTGCCGCATCCGCTGACATGTGCGGAGCTGGCGGCAGCAGCGGTGCACGCCGCTCGGCGCTGCGTTGCGGTAGCGCGCCCATCTCCTCAACGTGAGCGACGCTTCTCGCGCGCCGCGCCGGCTCGCGCCGCCGCGCGGCAGGGTGCCGTCGAGTCGCGCACGACCAGCTCGACGGGAACCACGACGCGCAGCGGCACGGGCTTGCCCTCGATGCGGCCGAGCAGGACGTGTAGACAGCGCCTGCCCAGCTCGGCGAAATCCTGACGAACAGTGGTGAGCGGCGGCGCAAAGTACGCCGCTTCCGGGATGTCATCGAAGCCCACGATGCTCAGCTCGCGCGGCACCTCTCGACCCGCTTCGCGCAACCGGCGAAGCAGCCCCAGCGCCATCTGATCATTGGCCACGAACACGGCGCTCAGGTCCGGAATCTCCAGGAGGTTTTTCCCGAGCTCGTAGCCGGAGCGCGGCGTCCAGTCGCCGCGCAGCAACTTCGGGATTGGAGCGCCGCTCTCTGCCAGCGCGGCGCGCCAGCCCTCGATGCGCTCCTCGGCCTCTTTCCATTCGCTCGGTCCAGCGAGGTGCCATACCGTTTTGTGACCCAGGCTGAGCAGGTGTCGCGTGGCGGCCGCGGCACCCGCGCGCTGGTCCACGGTGGCGACGGGAATCGAGGCGTTCGGCGCTGCTTGCAGTGCAACCACCGGGAAGTCCGGGCGCACATGGCGCATTGCATCCACGCCCGCTCGCACCGGAGCGATGACCGCCACTCCATCAGCACCCTGTGCACGCAGCTGCTCGATGGCGGCCAGTACGCTGCTGCGCTCCAGCGAGCGCAGACTCGAGATACTCACTGCATATCCTGCATCGTGGGCGGCTTGCTCGATGCCGAGCAAGGTGGAAGCAGGGCCGTATAACGTCGTGTCAAACGTGACGACGCCCAGCGTGTTCGAGCGGCCCGTCACCAGAGCCCGCGCGACCGAGTTGGGTCGGTAGTCGAGCTCGCGGATGGCAGCCAGCACTCGTTTGCGCGTGTCCCCGCGCACGTTGGGGCTCTCGTTGAGAACTCGCGAGACGGTTTGATACGAGACGCCGGCGCGCTGCGCGACGTCCGCCATCACCGCTGGGCGGCGCTTCTCCGACTGAGTTGGAATGCTCATCGCCGTCTCAGCTTACCCGGGTTGACACTCGCTCGTTCGCATGAGAACGTTCACATCCCGTCTGTATTGGGACAATTGGGCCCTGAGCTGGCTCCGGCGGGGAGTCGACCTGACGTACGCCTCCTCCAGCGTCAGGTGACCAGCGTTGCGCGGTGCGTGCGGCAGCTCGCTAGCTGGAACAGGGGCTTCGTTCTCGAGCATCGGCGCACTTCTCGCGCTGCCGCATGACAACTCGCCCGATCTGGAAAGTCCTGCGCGTGACTGTCCGACGCCGATGTCTCTGCCGACGGCCTGTGCTCGAGATCCTTTCGCCATCGAGGTCACTGCCATGACTAGAACAAACAGATTTCGCGTTGCGTGCTCCGTTCCTGTGCTGGCCGGATTCGCATTTGCTGCCTGCGGCGACAGATATGATACGCGGCCCACGGCGGGCGAGGGCTCGCTCTCACCTGCGTCGGGAATGCCAGGCTCCGAGGTACCGGGCTCCGGCGTGCAAGGCCCCGGCTCCAGCGATGGCCCGCCGAACGCCGGCGCCCCGAGTGCGGAAAATCCGGGTGTCTCACCCACCACGGGGGTGCCCGGTGGCGGCTCCGAGGGGCCGCCCAATCCCACGGGGATTGCCCCCAGCAACCCGGGTGACGGAGCCGGCTCAGGCGGGGCAACCGCTGCCTTGCCGCCAGGCACGGGTGAGCAGCCGCCGCCCGCGCAGCAGCCCGTGGTGCGCCCGCTGGGCCCGTGTGATGTCTACGCAGCCGGCAACACGCCCTGCGTCAGCGCCTACAGCCTGGTGAGAGCGCTGTCGAGCAGCTACGCCGGGCCGCTTTACCAGGTGCGCCGCGGCGCGCCCAACGCTCTTCAAAACACCGGTGTGGGCGGCCAAACTCAGGACATTGGCATCCTTGCCAATGGCTTCGCCGATGATGCGGCTCATGCTGCATTCTGTGGCACCCAAACCTGCACTGTCTCCGTGCTGTACGATCAGTCCGGGCAGGGCAACCACCTCACGGTGGCCAAGGCGGGTTGCTACACTGGGACCGCATCCGAGGACGACTGGGAGTCCACCACCGTGGCGCTCAGGGTCGGTGGCAACGACGTCCGTGGCCTTTTCATGGAGGCGCACGAAGGCTACCGAAACAACGACGCTGTGAACACGCCCGAAGGTCAGGACGAGACCAACGTGTACATGGTGGCCGCTGGCACCGCTAGCCGTCCTCTCCCCCCCTCCGGGTGCTGTTGGAACTTCGGGATCGCTTCGCGAGACAACTGCTACGGGCCGACAGGCATGATGCACGCGCTGTTCCTCGGGACCGCCTACTGGGGTAGAGGCGCCGGCAACGGCCCCTGGTTCATGGGCGATTTCGAGGCTGGTGTTTGGGCGGGCGGCATCCGCGGGCGCATCGACGGCAGCGAGCCCTACGACGTCAATCCCAGTAACCCGTCCATGACCATGGCGTACGCCTTTGGCATCTTGAAGAGCCGCCCGAACAACTATGCGCTCCGGATGGGAGATGTGCAGCAGGGTGCCCTGACGACCGCCTACGACGGACCGACGCCCACTGCCATGAATGGCAGCTGGAAGATGGAGGGCGGCATCGTTCTCGGCATCGGCGGCGATAACAGCAATTCCTCCGCCGGTGGCACCTTCTTCGAAGGCGCCATCACCGCAGGGCGGCCGTCGAACGAGACCGACGAGGCGGTATTCCAGAATGTCCGCGCCGCGAGGTACGGGGAGTGATGACGAAAATGATCCTGGCAATGAGCACCTGGCAGCGCCGGTCCGCCCTCGGCGCAGGCTGCCTCCTGCTTGGCGTATTCCCGGCCTGCGGTGACTATGATCCAGAGCCGCTCGCCGCCGCTGGCACGGGGGGCGCCTCGACGGCGATGGCCATGCTCAATACCGCCGGGCAGACGGCAGCGGGCGGCACGGGCGGAGCTGGGCAAACTGGCACGGCGGGCAGCAGCGCGAGCGGGGCAGAAGGCTCGGCGAGTGGATCGGGCGGCGTTGCCGGGACGATCGAAGTGGAGCCGGTGGCAGCAGCTTGCGAAGCAGTGCAGCCCTGCGGCGGCGATGTGATCGGCACCTGGGTTGCGGCGGGCTCTTGCCTACCCGTATCTGGCATGGCGGACATGTCGGGCTTTGGTCTGGGCTGCACGGGCGCGCCGGTAACGGGAGCACTCGAGGTGACGGGCAGCTGGACCGCCAACGCGGACGGCTCCTTCACCGACGGCACGACGACCTCGGGCACCTCGGAGATCGAGCTCCCTGCGGATTGCCTGAACGTGTCGGGTACCACCACCACCTGTGATCGCCTGGGTGGAGCGCTGCAGGCCCTGGGCTATGCCACTGTCACGTGTGTGAACGCTGCGAGCGGGGGCGGGTGCACGTGCTCGGCCACCGCGGCTCAGACGGGTGGCCTGGGGATGTTGGCCTTTGGCGCGCCGTCCAGCGGAACGTATGCGACGGGGATGGATGTGGTCACCACGACGGCTCCCAGCGGCAGCACCACAGAGTATGCCTACTGTGTCTCGGGTGAGAGGATGATCATGACCCCGCGGACCCCCGGCAAGACGGGTGCGCTGACGGGGACGATCGTGTTCGTGAAGCCGTAGCCTGCACGGCTGGTGCGGCCGCCAGCAATGGCCGCAAGCTACTCGTGCGCCGGCAGGCGCGACCAGTCGACATGCGGCGAGTCGCGCCGGAACCAGAACGCGCCCGCGGCAATGTACTCGTGCTGCACGAACGCCAGAATTCCGGGCTCGTCGCGCGCCCAGGCCAGGCCATCGTAGATCACGTCGGGTCGCAAGGTAGCGATCGAGTAGCGGAGGTCATATTTGTTATGGCCAGGGGTGATGGTTTGCCCGACTCCGCGCGGGGGCAGCCCAGCAACGTAGCGATCCGACTTGCCGAGGACGTCGACGCCCCTCAGACCGGAATAATACGGCACCGTGCCCGCCGCCATCACCGCCACCGACGCACTGGGCGTGGCGTAGCGCAGGAGCTCCAGACCGACCTTGACCGAGCGCCGGTTGAGCTGAACGCGGTACGGCGGGGTCTTCAGAGAGAGCTCGCTCAGGAAGGGCTGATCGGCGGTCCACAGCGCTCCACCCACGCACACCAGGCCCACGCTGAGGGTCAGCCAGCGCCGCTCGATCTGCAGCAATCCGTGCGCCGCTGCCTCGGCGGCGTCCACGGCCAGAACGAGCGCGGTCACGACCCCCGGCACGAGCATGCGCCAGTGCGCCCAGGCGTCACCGCCGACCCAGATCTGCGCCGCGATGGAGCTTACCGTGAAACAGAGCAAGAGCAGCCGGCCGCGGTCACGCCGGAGCGCGACCGAGCCCAGCGCGAGCAGGAGCAGGTAGCGGCTCTGATCGAGGAAGGGCCCCACGAACTTCCAGCCGTTCTCGAGCCGTGGCCCCAGTGGCCAGCCACCCATCTTCAGGTAATACGTGTTCGGAAGCGGCGACCCATAGTAGCCAAGGCGAAACAGGGTGAGCCCGGCGAGCAGGGCCAGGAACAGGCCCGGCTCCAGCAGCCACGGCCGGAGCGCCGTGAGCCGTCGATGATGCTGGACAATGGAGGCGGCGCGAAACGCGAGGATGACGCCGGCTGAAAAGGCGGCGTCGGGACGCGTTGCAAACATCAGCCCCAGCAGCACGCCCAGGCGCTTGCTCCCTCGTGAGTCGGATCCAAGCCGCGTCGCCTCCGCCAACGCTCCCAGTGACAGCGCGGTGATCAGGCCCGTCTCCATACCCATCAAAGACCAGTAGGAGAGAGGATAGTAGGCAAGCAATGCAGCTACAGTGATGCAACCGAGCTGGGGCGTCACAGTGAGCGAGCGCGTCAGTCGGTACGCGAGCCCGGCCGCCCCCAGCACCAGCGCGATGCCGGAGATCTGCACAAACAAGGCGGCGGCGGACTTGCCAAGGAACAATGCGCCCAAGCTCATGAGGAGCGTGAAGAGGAAGCAGGTCGTCCCCTCCACGCGCTCGCCCGGATTCCAGACCAGACCCTCGCCATGTGCGAGATTCCAGGCGTAGCGAAGCGACACCATGGCATCATCGAACAAGCAGAAGTAACGCCCGCTGCTGGTTTTGACCGAGCTCGAGGCGATGAAAAGCGCTGCCCACGCCACGTACAGCGACAGCAGCGCACCAAGCACGACAGCCTCGCGCCAGCAAAGGCGCCGAGCGACTGGCGCGCTGGAGCCAGGCCGAGCTATCCCAGGGTGCAGGTCCAACGCCACGAGCAGCAGGGAACGAACCGAGAGCAGAGCTGTCGAGCTGTCCGGCACACGAACTGCTCACAGCCCATCTCGACTAGCACAGCCTGCACTCACGCTGCCCGCTCGCGAGGACGTCGGGGCCGAAGCTCCTCCGAGGACGGCGCCCACGGCCGCCCGCGCCGAGCGCCGCGGGCCGCAGCGCAGCGCAGCGCAGCGTTGGGGGCCTTTCAGGACCACTAACGCAAAACGGGCCCCAGTGTTCTCTGGGACCCGTTTGGGGTGGCGCGCCTTCGGCAGCAGCCACATTTGGCCATCATGGCAAGATAGCCTGGCGACGTCCTACTCTCCCACACAGAT
>JAICQL010000266.1 GCA_025937895.1 Polyangiaceae bacterium
AGAAACGGCGAAGCCCCCTCGGATCGCTCCTTGGGGGCTTCTGTTTACCGACCCTCGCCGTTGGTTGGCGACGAGAGAAAAATGGCTCCAGCTCCTGGACTCGAACCAGGGACCCGGCGGTTAACAGCCGCCTGCTCTACCGACTGAGCTAAGCTGGAAGAAGGTGGGCGGGAAACTACCCGGAGCGCCGATAAGGTCAAGCAACTTCGTAACGCAGGCGTCGCAACGGCGATGTTTTATGCAGCGGTTCACCGCAATCCGGCCTGCGGCTCATGAAGCGGCTGACAGCGATCTGGCCTCCGGCCCCGATTTGGCCATAAGAGCGGAGCGATGCAGGCTCCAGCGACTGAGGTCCATCCGGAAGGTTCCCCCTCAGCTCTGTCCGGCGACACGCCAACACCGGAGTCTGGCGACGCGCCGCGGGCACAGGGTAACCCCGACGCGGACGCGGGGCGGCGCGCGGGGCGCGGCGGGCTCGCGGTGGCGGGCGCGAAGGTCTACTTCATCCTGATGGGGCTGGTGCAACAGATCGCGCTGAAGCGTGTTCTGGGGCTGGAGGGCTACGGGGCGCTGTCGAGCGCGATGGGCGCGGCGAGCATCGTCTACAATCCCATCGTCGCGGCGTCGCTGCAGGGGGTGAGCCACGCGGTGGCCACGGCGCCGGAGGGCAACCGGCCGCAGGCGCTGCGCGGAGCGCTGCGGGTGCACGGGGTGGCGTCACTGGCGACGGGTCTGGCCTTCCTGGCGTTCGCGCCTGCGCTGGGGGAGCTGACGGGCGCGCCGCACATCGTGCTCACCTTGCGGGTGCTGAGCGCGGTGTTGTTGGCTTACGGCCTGTATGCGCCGCTGGTGGGCGCGCTCAACGGGCAGACGCGCTTCGTGGGCCAGGCGGGGCTGGACGCGCTGGCGGCCACCTTGCGCACCGTGGGGCTGATCGGCGGGGCGGCGCTGCTGGCGCAGCTGCGCTGGCCGGGGCTGGGCGGGGTGGAGGGCGCGGCGCTGGGCTTTGCCCTGAGCTCGCTCCTGGTGCTGCTGTTCTCGCTCACGCGGGTGGGCATCGGGCGCACAGGCCCGGGCGGGCCTCACCTGCCCGCTTACCTGCGCTACATCGGTCCGATCCTGGTGGGCCAGGTGCTCTTGAACCTGCTGTTCCAGGCCGATCAGCTGTTGCTACGGCGCTTCAGCGCGGACGCAGCCGCCAGCGCAGGCCTGGACCCGACGGCGGCGGATCCGCTGGTGGGGGCGTACCGCGCCACGCAGCTGTTCTGCTTTCTGCCGTATCAACTGGTCACCTCGGTGAGCATCGTGCTGTTCCCGATGCTGGCGCGCGCGCACCACGGGGGCGATCGCGCGGCGGTCGGCCAATACGTGCAACAGGGCATGCGGCTGTCGCTGATCGTGACGGGCGCGCTGGTGTGCGTCACCCACGCGCTGGCGGGGCCGCTCCTGGCGCTGGTGTTCGGCGCGGAGGTGGCGGACCTGGCTGCTGCACCGATGCAACTGCTGGCGCTGGGCCTGGGCTCCTTGGCGCTGCTGGGCGTGCTCACTGCGGTGCTGAACAGCCTGCAGCGGCAGCGGGAGAGCTTGATCATCACGGCGCTCGCCTGCGTGCTGGTCACGGTGCTGTGCTTCGGGCGGGTGCGCGGCGCGCCGTTCGGCGCGGAGCTGCTCTGGCACACGGCGGTCGCCACGTCGCTGGCGCTGCTGGGGGCCACCTTGGTCGCCGCCTTCCTGGTCTATCGCAGCGCGGGTGCGGTGATCGCGCCGGCCAGCGTGGTGCGGGTGCTGCTGGCGCTGGCGCTGTCCGCGGCCGGCGCACGGCTGTTGCCCGAGCCCTCGCTGCTGCTCACGCCCGTGGTCAGCGCGCTGATCGCGGGCGCATACTTCGTGCTCCTGATCGCGCTGCGCGAGCTGACGGGGGCAGACTGGCACGCCCTGCGCGGCGTGCTGGCGCGGCGTGCCGCACGGGCGTCCCGTTCCGCGTCATCGCCGCCGTCCTGAGGCGCACGATACCCTGGGGGACAGCGCTTGCTCGCGATTGCCCCGCAGTATTCGACGGATTAGCCTTGCTGTCCCCAGCCACTCCGAAAGGAAGCCTCGGATGCGCCACCTCGCTCGGACGCCCTCCACGGTCCTCTGCCGCCTGGCCCTGGCCATCGGCTTGCTGTACGCGCCCGGGCTGCTCGCGCAGGAGCGCCCACGAGAGCGAGCTGGAGCACATGGAGCAGCAAGGGCCGCACAGGTCGCCTCGCCGAGCACGCCCGCCAGCAGCGCGCGGCGCGCCCCTGCGCGCGGCGCGGCACCGGCAGAGCTGGCCGCGGGCGCATGCCGTCTGGGGCGCTGGGCGGCGGCGGTGGATCTGATGCGGGTGGTCGCGCGCAGCGAGCGTAGCGCGGACGACTGGCTGTGCCTGGCGCGCGCGCAGCGTCACACGGGCGAGTGGGTGGCGGCGCTCGACAGCTACGATGAGCTGGCGGAGAGCGGCGGCAAGAGCGCACGCGCGCGCTCGGCGCGGCTGCTCGGCTCCGCCGAGCGCGAGGAGCTGGAGGCACAGCTCGCCTGGATCGAGATCGTCCCCACAGCTCCCCTGCCCGGCGGCGCGCAGCTCGCCCTGGATGGCGATCCGCTCGCTCCCTCACTGCTGGGCGTCTCCTTCCCCGTCGCACCGGGCAAGCACGAGCTCGCGCTGCAGGTGGACGGCGGCGTGCAGAAGTTCGTGCGGCTGCGCTTCGAGCGGGGCGAGCGCCGGCGGGTTCACTTCGCGCTGCCGAGCGAGGATGACGGGGAGCTGCTGGCGGGTCCTGCGCAAACGCGCGCTCGCCGCAGTGCCAGCGCGATCTGGTCGCGGCGGGCGCTCGTGGCAGGCAGCGTGGCCACCGGTGGCGGTCTCGGCGCGCTGGTGCTCAGCGGCCTCGCGGGGCCCGCGCAGAAGGGCGTGTTCGTGACCGGCACCGCCAGCCTGTTCTTCGGCGGGCTGAGCTTGATCACGGGCGCCTTGCTGCGCGCGGGCTCCAGCTCCCCGCCTGCGGCGGAGGCCGTGGCCAGCCGCACGCGTCTTCAGCTCGAGCCCTGGCTGGGTCGCAACGTCGCCGGTGTGACCGGCAAGTTCTAGACCACAATATTCTAGAGAGCGGGTCTACGGAGACGGGTCGGCATCGCCGCCGCGCGCCTTGCTCACGAACAGCTCTTCCAGGGTCTGGTAGCGCGGCGCCACCTCGATCACGTCCAGCCCGCGCGCGAGCGCGTCCCTCAGCACCTCTGCCACGGGCACGTCCCCCTGCACCTGCAACGCGAGCCGCGCCCCCTCGGCGCGCGCCTTCAGCCCGCGCTGCTCCCACGCCTCACGGAAGCTCGCAGTGTCGCCAGCCAGTACCACGTCCGTGTGCAGCACCTGCCCCGTGAGCAGCTCGCTCAGCTTGCCCGCCAGCACGGTCTGCCCTCTTTGCAGAATGGCGACGTGATCGCAAAGCTGCGGCACGTCGGACAGGATGTGGGTGGAGAAGAAGATGGTACGACCGCGCCGGCGCTCTTCCAGGATCATGTCGCGAACCTCCTTGCGCCCGCCGGGATCGAGGCCGCTCATCGGCTCATCCAGCACCAGGAGCTCGGGGTCTGCCACCAGGGCGGCCGCCAACCCGGTGCGCTGCACCATGCCCTTCGAGAGCCGCCGCACCTGGCGGGTCGCGGCGTAGGCGATGCCGGTCTGTTCCAGCACACGGGTCACGCGATCGTGCAGCGCCGCGCCGCGCAATCCCGACAGGCGAGCACACGCCTCCACGAACTCGCGCGGGGTCAAATACGGATAAATGTAGGGGTTCTCCGGCATGAACCCGACCTTCTCGCGGCTCTTGCGCGAGGGCACCGGCAGCCCAAACAAGCTCACCCGTCCCCCGGTGGGACGCATCAAGCCCATCAGGATCTTGATGGTGGTGGTCTTGCCGGCGCCGTTGGGCCCGAGAAAGCCAAACGCTTCACCCTGGGTCACCTGAAAGCTGATGCCGCGCACCGCCTCCACCCGGCGCATCCAGAAGCCCTGGCGATAGGTCTTGCTCAGACCATCGACTTGAATAAGGGGTTCGCCCACCTCACGAAAGCATAGCTAGCTTCGGATCGAACGACCAACTTGCGGCGACCCGAGCGAGCAATAACACTGCGCAGTTAGATGACGTTCCAGCGGCGGTTCTCGAGGCTGATTGGCTATGGCGCGTTTACCCTGGCCGCTCCGCTGGGCGCACAAGGTGTGGATCCGCCTCCCGGCGCTGCCGTCGACGCTCCGCCCCCCGCCGCCACGGACGCTCCGCCCCCGGTCGATCCAGCGCCGGCGCCTGCTCCCGATCCGGCGCTGTCGGAGCCGCCCGAGTGGGCCGAGCCCACGGATGAAGAGTTTGGCGAGGTGGAGGAAGGCGCCACGGCCGAGCAAGACACCGGCGAGCAGCGCACGCGTACGCCGGAAGAGCGCCAGCGCTCGCTCGGGGAAGCGAGCGGTCTGCTCGGCGCCACGGGCTTGATGCGAGTGCTGAGCGCCTCTTCGGGCGGCGCCGGCACCTTCCGCTTCTCGCTGCTCACGGGCTTCTACAGCGGCAGCGGCTTCCTGTGCCCGCAGTGCCCCAATGACGGACAGGGCGCCAACCTCAAGGACGAGGTCGACCGTGTCTCTGCCGATGTCTTCCTCTCCGCATCGCTGACGGACTACCTGGAAGCGTACGCGGGCGTGTTCTCGCACAGCACTTCCACGAATCGTCCAGTGCCGCAGCTGAAGCAGGTGGTGGGCGACTGGGATCTCGGGGTCAAGGTGTTCACCCCGTCCGAGCCGGGCACGATCTTCAGCGTCGGCGGCGCGCTCGATCTGGGCTTCTCCACGGGCAGCGGTCAGGTGGGCCTGTCGGGCATCGACTCGATCAACCTGGGCGTGCGCGCCCTGGGCACGGCCGATTTCTCGCGCCGTGCCGAGGACCCGATCCCGCTGCGCGCACACGTGAACTTTGCCTACTATCTCGATAACTCCGCCAACCTGGTGGAGGATTTCGAGCGCACGCAGAGCCGCAACATCGATCGCATCGAGCGCTTCGCGCTCGACATCAACCGGGTCGACTCGCTGCAGTTCGGGCTGGGGGTGGAGGGCCTGTTCCCGAGCGCCCGTCCCTTCCTCGAGTGGACCATCGACATCCCCGCCAACCGCCAGTCGTACACCTGCCAGCGCGAGCTGGCTCTGGGGGAGAGCTGCCTGCGGGATCGCGCGCAGTTCTCCACGACGCCCTCGCGCCTGACCGCCGGCGTGCGTGTCTTGCCCTGGCAAGCCACAGACTGGTGGCTGGAGGGCATGTCGCTGGTGGGCGCGCTCGATCTCGCGACGGGCGGCGCCTCCGACTTCTTGGTGGAGGTCGCGCCGGAGGTGCCGTGGACGGTCTGGTTTGGTCTGGCGTACGCGGCCGATACGCAGCCGCGAGTCGAGATCCAGCAGATCGCCGCGCCGGCGCCCGCTGTGGAGGTTCCGGACCTGTCCGTGCACGGTCTGGTGATCGAGAAGGACACGACCACAGCGATCGCGCAGGCGCTGATCCACTTCGACGGGCGGGATCTCACCGGGCTCATCAGCACCAGCGAGGGCCGCTTCGTCACAGGCCCGCTGGAGCCGGGCCGCTACACCTTCCGCATCAATGCGCCAGGCTACAAGGAGGGTACGTGCAGCGTGGAGGTGAGCGAGACGGCCACCGTTCCGCCCGCGGATCCCGCCGGGACTGGTCCGGCTGCGCTGCTGCCCGCGGCGGGTCGCGGGCTCGCCTCCAGCCCCTCCGTGGCCGAGTCCCTGCCGGGGGTGACGCCCATCACCTGTGAGCTCGAGCCCACGCCCAAGGTCAGCAACATCAATGGCCGCGTGCACGACAACAACACCGGCGAGGCCATCGGCGCCGCCTCGGTGAAGATCACGGACGTGCTCGGGCGCGAGCTGGAGCTGCAGGTGGACGAGGTGGGCGCCTTCCGCTTCGAGAACGTGCCGCCCGGTACATCGCTGATCACCATCCAGGCGCCGGGCTACCTGAAGAGCGTCACCCGGCTCGATGTCGAGCCGCTACAAGAGCTGGACCAGCGCTTCACCCTGTCCCCCGTGCCCAGCAAGCCGAGCGTTCGCGCCGGCAGCAAGCAGCTGGAGCTGACCAACCCGATCGTGTTTGCCGAGGGCTCGGCCAAGCTCACGCGCGAAGCCGTTGCGGTGGTGCAGGAGCTGGCGCCCTTCATCGAGGCCCATCCGGAGATCGGGCGCATCGAGATCCAGAGCCACACGGCGGATGCCAGCCCGGCGGCTCTCACCCTCAGCACCGAGCGCGCCAACGCCCTGCGCGACGCGCTCATCCTGCACGGGGTGGCCAGCGCCCGGCTGACCGCGCGCGGCTATGGCGGCGGTGAGCCGCTGGCTCCGGCCGACAGCGAGGCAGCGCGCCGCAAGAACGAGCGGATCACGTTCAAGCTCGAGGGGGCGGGCGGAACTGCGACCCCGCTGCCCACCGTACCGCCGCTGTGAGCCGCACAGCGACGAGCTGAGGCGTACAGCGCTGCGCTGAGGGGTACAGCGCCGCGCTGAGGGGGGTACAGCGCTGCGCTACTCGTCCTTGCGCCCGGCGCTCTCCGCCGCGATCTCGCCCAGCAGCTGCTCGACCCGATCCATCGCGTCCTGGCCCTGGTCGTAACAGAACTGGAGCTCCGGGGTGCGCTTGGTCGCCAGCTGCTCGCCCAGCCCGCGGCGCAAGGTGGGCGCGGCGCGGTTGGCAGCGCGCTCGACCGCCTTGCGCACCTGGCCCTCCAGCGCCGTGACGGTGCGGAAGTAGACCTTGGCCAGCATCAGATCCGAGGTGACCTCCACCCGGGTCAACATCACCCCTGCCAGCCGTGGATCGAACAGCTCGCGCGTGAGCGCCTGCGCCACGTACTTCTTGATGGTCTCCGCCACGCGATCGGTGCGCCGTCGCTCTGTCATTTTCGCTCCCAGTCTTCCAGCGTTCCTGGCCCGAAGTCCTCTGCCTGCAGCGCGCCCTCGATGCCTCGCTGTAGACTGCGCCCATCGAAGCCGAACGGAACGATCTCGGTGCGCACGTCGGCCAGCACCGCATCCGGCAGCACCCGCGCCATGCTCACGGCCGCCGACAAGATCTCGTCGCAGCGATCGCTGGCGTTCGAGATGACCGCGACCCCGATGCTCGCCAACTGCAGGTGCTCGGTGTCTCCCACCTCGGCCACGCTCACCGGCAGCTTGGCGCGCACCCGGTCCTTGAAGCTCTTGACCACGCGCCGCCGCTCCTTGATCGAGCGCGCGCCAGGGATCTGCAGGCTCAGCCGCGCGACTCCAACGAACATACGCAACCAGCTAGTAGAGCAGCAGGCAGCCGAGCGCAAACGACCAATCGCGCGTGCGGCTGGATTTGCGGGCATTGCTGGGCCAGTCGCGCTCTCGCCGCGCGACGCCGCGTACGGCGAACGCGCGGGGGCTCGGTGACCCCCGCGCTCGGCAGGACTGCTGCGGGCCGCCGGATTACAGCGTCTGCCGCACTTCCTCGGTCTCGCTCACCTCGAGCACATCGCCCTCGACCATGGCCGTGAAACCATCGAGGGTGATGCCGCAGTCGAAGCCTTCCTTCACCTCGCGCGCGTCGTCCTTGAAGCGCTTGAGGCTGCTGATGCGACCCTGCCACACCAGATCGCCCGCGCGCAGCACGCGAGCCACTGCGTTCCGCTTCACCACGCCTTCCGTCACCATGCAGCCGGCGATGACGCTGGTCTTGCCCAGCTTGAACAGCTGGCGAACCTCGGCCTTGCCGATGAGGCGCTCCACCAGGGTGGGTGCCAGCAGGCCTTCCATCGAGCGGCGAATGTCGTCCGTGACGTCGTAGATGATGCGGTGCAGGCGGATCTCGATGCCCTCTTTCTGAGCCAGGGCACCGGCCTTGCCCGCGGGGCGGACGTTGAAGCCCACCACGATGGCCTTGGCCGCGATCGCCAGGTTGATGTCGCCTTCGGTGATGGCGCCCACGGCAGCGTGCACGATGGTCGTCTTCACCTTGGCCGTGCTGAGCTCGGTCAGAGCCGAGGACAGTGCCTCCACGGAGCCCTGCACGTCGGCCTTGATGATGAGCTTGAGCTCGAGCTGATCGCCCTGGCTCATCTTGCGCTGCAGCTCCTCCATGGAGACCTTCTTGTGCGCGCTCATCACGCTGCGCCGCTCGCGATGGTGGCGCGACTCGGCGATCTCCTGGGCCTCCTTCAGGCTCTTGAGCACGTGCACCGGATCACCCGCGGCGGGCACGTCGTTCAGACCGATCACGGCGACCGGCACCGAGGGCCCGGCCACATCCGTGTTCTTGCCGCGATCATCGAGCATCGCGCGGACCTTGCCGTACGCGCTGCCGGCGAGCAGTACGTCGCCGCGCTGCAGGGTGCCGGACTGCACCAGCACCGTGGCCACCGGACCCTGGCCGCGATCGAGCTTGGCCTCGATCACCACACCGCTGGCGGGGCGGGTGCGGTTGGCGCGGAGCTCCAGGATCTCTGCCTGCAGCGCCACGTTCTCCAGCAGCTTCTCCACGCCCTGACCGGTGATGGCCGAGCACTCGCAGAACAGGGTGTCGCCACCCCACTCCTCGGGAACCAGGCCGACTTCGCTCAGCTCACGCCGGACCCGCTCAGGCTGCGCGCCTTCCTTGTCGATCTTGTTGACGGCCACCACGATCGGCACCTTGGCAGCGCGCGCGTGGGTGACGGCCTCCTTCGTCTGCGGCATCACGCCGTCGTCCGCCGCCACGACCAGGATCACGATGTCCGTGGTCTGCGCGCCGCGCGCACGCATCTGCGAGAACGCCGCGTGACCGGGCGTATCCAGGAACGTGACCGGGCCGCGCGAAGTGGGGACCGAATACGCGCCGATGTGCTGGGTGATGCCGCCGGCTTCACCCTCGGTCACCTGGCTCTTGCGGATGTAGTCGAGCAGGCTGGTCTTGCCGTGATCGACGTGGCCCATGACGGTGACGACCGGCGGACGGGGCTCCAGCCCCTCGTCCTCTTCACCCTTGGGCTCGAGCCCCTGAGCGGCGACCAGGCGGTCTTCCTCGCTGACGGCGACGTCCTCCACCTCCCAGCCGAACTCACTGGCGACGATCTTGGCCGTGTCCGGCTCGAGGTTGGAGTTGATGTTGACCCCGGTCATGCCGAGGCTCATCAACTTCATCAGCACCTCACCCGCCTTGGCACCCATGCGCGCCGCCAGCGTCTGCAGGCCGACGGTGCCCTCGATCTTGACGATCTTCTTGTGCGCCGAACGCTCCTGCGTGACCGGTGCACCACCCGTGCGTCGCGGCGAGAGCGAGCCGATGCCGCGGTGGCGCATGGCGCCGCCACGCTGGGGGCCGCCACCCGGGCCACCGCCCATGCGACCGCCCATCATTCCGGGGCCGGTGCGCGGGCGATTGCCGGCAGGCCCTGCCGAGCCGCTCTTGGCGTCGTATTGCACGCGGCGCGGCGTCGTGCTGCGCGGCGGCTGCGGCATGGGAACGCCAGCGCGACCTTCCCAGACCTCGATACCGGTCTTGGGACGCCGCACAGGCGCTGGTTGAGGCTCCGGCGCCCGGGCAGGCGCAGCAGACGCCGGTACCGGCGCGGCAGCTGCCGCGGCGGAGCTAGGCGCCGCGGACGGCGCAGATGAAACCTCGCTCACGGCAGCACTCTTGCCATACACACCATTACCGGAGGCCTCGGGCTCACGCGGGCGCTCTGCCGCGGACCGAGCGGCGCTCTCCGGAGCTGGCGCCGCACTCGGGGGTTCACCAGCGGGCGCAACGGCGGCAGAAGCCGCGGGCGCAACCGCCGGGGATGCAGCCTGAGCCGCAGGAGGGGCCGCCGGAGCGGCCTGGGGAGAGGAGCCCGGAGCAGGCCCTGCCACCCGGGAGGGCGCCGCTGCAGCAGGAGCGGCTGCGGCGGGGGATACCGCCGCGGGGGATACCACTCCGGGGGCGGCCGCCGAGGACGGCTCGGGTGCGGCGGCTGGTGCGGCCTTGGCGCTGGCCGCGGGTGCAGCCTCTACCGGCGCCGCTGGGGCTGCATGCGCCGGAGCGCTCCGCGGCGGGGCCGCTGGAGCAACGTCCGCTTGCACAGGAACGGGAGGTGCTGCCGGACGGCGAACCACCGTGCTAGCGGCCGCCTCTGGCGCCGGTGCCGACGCTGGCGAGCTAGCCGCCGCCGCGTCCCTGGCAGGCCGGACCCGCACGGAGGGCGCAACCGGAGCGGACTCCGCCGCTGGGGGAGCCGACTCTGGCCCCGCTTCACCCGGACGCGCACGGCGCTTGACGACGGTCGGATGGATGCGCTCCTCCGACGCCTTCTGCCCGCTCTGACGCTCCAGGTGCCGCTTCACGCGGTCCACCTGCTCGGGCAACACCGCGCTCATGTGATTGCGC
>JAICQL010000026.1 GCA_025937895.1 Polyangiaceae bacterium
ATCGATGAGACCCTCGGGATCCTCGACCAGCTCACCGTAACCGCGGAACGTGCCCGGGCGGCTCTGCGCGCGCGCCGGCCCCGCTGCGGAAACGACCGCGCCGAGCGCAGCCCCCAGCGGGAGGAACAGAGCGCCAGATTTGAGAAAGGAGCGACGGGTGGTGGTCATGCGGGAAGGATTGCTGGCAATTGCCAGCGGCCCGGCATCATCGCAACCCGCGGCGCCCACCGCAAAGCTTCGAGCATGTCAGCCGACGCCCCCGGCCCCGCGGCCCTGGCGGCGGCGCGTTGTCGGGCTTCGTCACTGGTCTCGCTGCTCAGCGCACCCGGATCCACTCGCTCACCCAGCCCGTGCTCTCGAAGCGCTGGCTGGCGTTGCCGTTGACGTCCACCTCGTACACCTTGGTCCGGCTCCACTCGGTGTTGGGCACCACCACGAAGGTGCGCTGGTCGAAGCGCGCCCAGTTGAAGCTCTGGCCCGTGGCCTCCAGACCGCCGACCTCGTGTGCGCTCTCGCTGCGCAGATCAAAGGCCCAGAGCCGCCACAGCTGCTCCAGGCTGGCCGCCGCCGCCTCGCTGTAGCCGGCGCTGAAATCGATGCTGGCCTGATCGACGTGCAACACGGTCGCCAGCGCCAGCCCATCGCGCATGTAGCGGAAGGTGTGCACCGGGCGCCCGCCGGTCCACGTGCTCAGGTCCGGCGCCCAGCTCTCGTCCAGGGTGCTGTCTGGCTTGATGCGCCGCACGCAGGGGGCAGGGCCAGCGCCGAACAGCGAGAGCGCGGGCCCATATGTCCAGCCGCTGAAGTAGGTGTTGCCCGACTCGTCCTGCGTGGCCACCTCCAGCGCGGGGCAGGGCACGTCGATGATGCGCAGCTCGCGGTGCGTGTCCGGGTCGTACACGGCGATGGGGGTGACCGGGCCGAAGCGGAACCAGCTCTCGTCGCGGTAGTAGAAGGGCTTGAGCACCGGGCCCTGCAGGGCGCGCGGCTGGCGGTTGAAGGTGGCGTCCAGCAGCAGGCCGTCGCGCGTGGCGGGCAGCGCAGTGTCGTCCAGCACGCCGCGGATGACGAAGTCCGTCGGATCCCACAGCACGCGCTGGGTCACCTGCAGGGTCAGGTACGCGGTGTGGGCATCCTTGAACCAGTGCCGTTCGAAACCAGCGCCGCCCGCGGTCACGCCATAGTTGGCAAAGCTCAGGCGATCGAGCTCGCGCCACTCCAGCTCGGGCGTGATCTCGTAGCGGATGATGCTGGGGCTATCGCCATCTGACACCAGCAGCTGGCCGTTGCTGGCGGCGATGAAGGCATAGCCGGGAAACTCGTGGGCACGCTCCTCCGGCAGGCTGGTGATGTCCAGGCTGTCGGTGAGCACCACGTAGCTGGTGACGTCGTCATCCGTGTACACCATGTACTGAAAGGCGTAGACGGGGCCCGGCGCGCCCGGCGCCGCGGGCATGCTCGGGGGCTCGCTGTTCGGCGCGGCTGGCGTGCCCGGGCTGGCTGGGCCCGCGGGTTCCTGGCTGCTCGTCGACGGGCCGCGCGAGGGCTCGGGGCTGTCTGGCGCAGCAGGCGCCGCGGCGGGGCGGGGCGCGGGCGCGGCTGCGGGCGAGGGCGCAGGGGTTGCCGCCTGCTGCAAGGTGGTGATGTCATCCGAGCTGCAGGCGAGCAGCGACCAGGGCAACAGGGTCAGGCAGTGGAGCCGTCTCGGCGAGCGGGTATGCATGATGGGCAGCCTCTCGAGCTGAGCCGCCGGAGTTCGCGCCAGCAGGCCAGAGCAGGCTCCGCTCTATAGTTGATACCGATTCGCAACTGCAACTGGTTCTGCGGCGCCCGGCTTGCGGTGCCGGGCAGCGGGCACCATAGTCTCCGGCCCTTCATGCTCGACCCCGCTGCGCCTGCAGGCGTTTCCGCGCTGCACAGGCTGCTTCAGCTGGCCTGGCCCATCGTGCTGGCCCGCGCCTCCCAGTCGGTCATCGGCTTCTGCGACGCGCTGATGGTGGCGCCGCTCGGCGAGGCGCCCCTGGCCGCGGTCACCACCGGTGCCCTGAACAGCTTCCTGGTCATCATCTTGCCCTCTGGCGCTGTGTTCATCCTGCAGAGCTTCACCGCGCAGCTGCGCGGGCGGGGAGAGCTGGCCGCGGTGTGGCGCTACGCCTGGTACGGCCTGAGCTTCGCCGTGGTGGCCGAGCTGCTGGCATTGCTGGTCATCCCGCTGGTGCCACTGCTGCTCGCGCAGCTGCAGTACGACGCCATGGTGCGCGAGCACATGGCCACGTACCTGGCCATCCGCCTGCTCTCGGTGGGGCCCGCCGTGGCCATCGAGGCCATCGGCAACTGGTACGGCGGGCTCGGCAACACGCGCATGGCGATGCTCGCCGGGCTCACCGCCATGGTGGCCAACGTGCTCGGCAACTACCTCCTGATCGAGCCGCGCTGGGGCCTACCGGGCTATGGCGTGGCCGGCGCGGCGTGGGCTAGCTCGCTCTCCTCCTGTCTGGGGCTGCTGGTATTGATCGTGCCCTTTGCTCGTGGCTGGGGCGCGCCGCCCAAGCCTGCGCGCCTGCAGCTGTACGGCCGCGAGCTGTGGCGGGTGCTGCGCTTCGGCGTGCCCAACGGAGTGAACTGGTTCCTGGAGTTTGCTGCCTTCATCCTCTTCATCAACGTGATGGTCGCGCACCTGGGCACCGCGGCGCTGGCCGCCTTCAACGTGGTGATCCAGCTCAACTCGATCGCCTTCATGCCCGCGTTCGGGCTGGGCTCGGCGGGCGCCATCCTGGTGGGCGAGTCCATCGGCGGGCGCGACTACCGCGCGGCGCGCGGCTTCGTGCGCCTGACCCTGGGCGTGGCCGCGGCCTGGATGGCCTCGGTGGGCGTGCTGTATTTTGCGCTGCCCGGGCCGTTGATGCGTGTCTTCGCGCAGCCCGACGCCAGCTCGCAGTTCCTGGAGCTGGGCGCCGTGATGCTGACGTTCTCGGCGTTCTGGCAGCTGTTCGACGCCGTGGGCATCACGCTCAGCGAGTCGCTGCGCGCCGCCGGAGATACCACCTGGTGCATGTTGACCCGCATCGTGCTGGCCTGGCTGGTCTTCATCCCCGGCGCCTGGTTCCTGGTGATCCAGCGTGGCGGGGGGGTCTACGCGGTGATGACGATGATGGTGGTCTACATCCTGCTCCTGTCGGGCGCGTTTGCTCTGCGCTTCCTGTCGGGCAAGTGGCAAGACATCGATCTCATCGGTGAGCCCGAGGCTCTGCCCTGAGCCGCGCCTCCCCACGGGGCAACCTGCATGTCCGCGGCGGGCCCGGGCCGCGCTGGCTTGACACGCCTGCGCGAAAGTGAACAATGTCAACATCGCTCGTCCACGCAGCTATCACCACGGCAATTTGCGGGCCGCGCTGATCGAGGCCACCTTGCACGCCATCGCGGAAGACGGCCCGGACGGCTTCACCTTGCGCGACGTGGCGCGCCGCGCGGGCGTCTCGGCGGCGGCGCCGTACCGCCACTTTCGCGACAAGGAGCAGCTGCTCGCGGCGGTGGCCGGCGAGTGCGCCGAACGGCTCGGGGAGCTGACCGAGCGCGCGGTGGCCGCGGCGCCGGCCAACGCGCTCGAGCAGTATCGCGCGGCGGGTATCGCTTACGTGCAGTTCGTGGTGGCGCACCCCGAGCACTTTCGCGCGCTCAACATACCCGGCATCGCCGCGCTGATGCCGGAGGAGGCGCGGCGCAAGTGGCAGCAAAAGCAGCAGGAGCAGCGCCAGGCGCTGGCGGCGGCGCAGGCGGCGGGTGTCATCGCCGAGCTGCCGCTCGATGATCTGTGCCTGGCCGCGCAGGCGCTCACCCATGGTCTGGGCCACCTGATCGTGGAAGGGCAGCTGGGCCCGGTCACGCCGGAGCGCGCCACGGAGCTGGCGGTGGCCGCGACGGCGGTGCTGGGCAGAGGCCTGGTACCGCGCGATCCAGCACCAGAGCAGCCACGGCGCTGATGGCCAGCACAGACTCCGCCACCCGCGAGCGCGTGCTCTCGCTGCTGCGCGCGTTCGGCTGGAACGCCACCTCCTTTCAGCTGCTGGAGCCCGGGCTGCGCTACTGGTTCCACGAGCAGGGCTGCGTGGCGTACGTGGACACGGGGCGGGCGTGGGTCGGGGGCGGCGCGCCCGTGGCCCCGGAGGAGCAGCTGGCAAAGGTGGCCGACGCCTTCGTGGCGGCCGCAAAGGCGCAGGGCCGCAGCGCGCTGTTCTTTGCCACGGAGGAGCGCTTCGCTGCTCGCGTCCCCTATGCGCGGCTGCTGATCGGCGAGCAGCCGTCGTGGGATCCGCAGCAGTGGGCGGCCACGCTGGAGCAGAGCCCGAGCCTGCGCGAGCAGCTGCGGCGTGCGCGCGCCAAGGGCGTGCAGGTGAGCGCGGTCAGCGCGCGGGAGCTCGAGGCCGGCGCGCCGCTGCGCGCTGCGCTGGAGCGGCTGATCGCCGAGTGGCTGCGGGCCAAGCCCATGCCGCCGATGGGCTTTCTGGTGCGCGTCGATCCGTTTCAGCTGATGAGCGAGCGGCGGTTATTCGTGGCGCGCCGCGCGGTCGGCGCGGAGCAGGAGGTGGTCGGCTTCGCGGCGGTCGTGCCCGTGTACGCGCGCCAGGGCTGGTTCGTCGAGGATCTGATCCGTGCCGCGCGCGCGCCCAACGGTACGATGGAGCTGCTGGTGGACGCCGCGCAGCGCGACGCTGCCGCGCTCGGCAGCCGCTACCTGACCCTGGGTCTCTCGCCGCTGTCCGGCGGCGTGCCCCACCTGCTGCGCTGGGCGCGCAAGTACAGCGCCGGCCTGTACGACTTTGAGGGCGTGCGCGCCTTCAAGAGCAAGTTTCGACCCGGGCAGTGGTCGCCCATCTATCTCTCGCACCCAGCGGACGTCCCAGCGGCCGCGGCGCTGTATCACAGCCTGAGCGCGTTTGCGCAGCGCGGGCTCTGGAGCTACGGGCTGCAGGCCGTGCTGCGCGGCCCCGACGTGGTGCTGACCGGGCTGGCGCTCTTGCTCCTGCCCTGGACGTTGCTGCTGGCCAGCCTGGACAGCTGGTGGTTCCCGGCGCCGTGGGTGCAGTGGTCGTGGGTGGTCTTCGATCTGGTGCTGGCCGTGGCGCTGTTCTACGCCAGCCGGCGCTTTCGTCGCTGGCTCTCGCGCAGCCTGCTGCTGGCCGTGCTGCTCGACACCTTGCTCACGACCGCCCAGGCGCTGCTCTTCAACCTGGGCAAGCTGGAGTCAGTCGAGGGCGCGCTGGGCGTGCTGGTGGGGGTGCTGGCGCCGGCGCTCGCGCTGGTGGTGTTGTTCAGCGCACACCGCCGGCTCACGGCGCTGGCTCACTCCAGGGAGAAGGGCGTAAAGTTCGTGCCCACGTCGTAGAAGTCCTCGTGCTCCGCGCGCTTGAGCGCGTTCACCACCAGGTACGTCAGCGGGGTGAACACCACCTCGATCAACACCTTGATGGTCCAGTTGAAGACGATGATCTTCAGCAGCGTCTCCGCCGACCAGATGCCGAGGAAGGCGATCGGGTAGAACACCGCGCTGTCGATGGCTTGACCGGCGAGGGTGGAGCCGATGGTGCGCATCCACAGCGCGCGGCCCTGGGTGGCCACCTTCATGCGCGCCAGGATGTACGAGTTGACGAAGTCCCCCAGCCAGAACGCGAGCATGGACGCGAGCACGATGCGCCAGGTGCTGCCGAACACCACCTCCAGCGCCGGCTGCAGCAGGGCGTTGAAGGGCTCGCTGGCGTCCGGCGGCATGTCGACGATCAGGTTGCTCATCAGCGAGGCGAAGAGCAGGGCGCCGAAGCCGCACCAGATGGCGCGCCGCGCCCGGGCATAGCCGTACACCTCGGTGAGGACGTCACCGAAGATGTAGGACACCGGGAAGAAGAGGTTGCCCGCGCCGAACGAGAGCGGGAGGTCGAAGGGCAAGAGCACGCGCACGGTCTTGCCCGGCCCGATCAGGTTCGAGCACAGCAGCACCGCCACGAAGCCGCCGAGGATCAGATCGTAATACTTGGGTGTGCGGTTCAATGGGCTGAATCAGTGCGCGCTCGAGAGCTGCCGGGCAAAGGTTTAGGGGCCTTGGCGGCGCAGCTTGTCACCCCGCCGGTGCCGTTGTCGAGATGGGCAGTCGAGATGGCAGCGAGCCTCTCCGGGCGGATGGTTGCACCGGGCCTTTTATTCTGGGATAAATACTGCAATTACAGCCAGATGAGATTCTGTGCCCCGGCACGCTCGGAAATGTTTCCGCGCTCGAGCCATACTCAGTGATCGCAGTGCATCTCCGTCTCCTCCCTGCTCGCGCCTGGCTGTCTGGCTGCGCAGCCATCCTGGCCAGCCTGGCTAGCTGCAGCCCCGGCGGCGGAGCAGCGCCGATCGCAGACACGCCCAGCACGCGAGATCTACCTGTCGAGAGCGCCGGGCCCGGCACGGCCAGCGCCGTTGCGCCCGCCTGCCCTCCGCGTGAGACACCGGGGCCGCTGCCCAACATCGCGCCCGAGCAGCTGACCCTGGACTACTGGCTAGGCCAGCTGGGCAAGCAACATGACCTGGATGAGGTGCTGCTCTCGCCGGAGCAGGTGGAGCACCTCAACCTCGCCCTGCAGGTGCCGCGCGCAGACTATCACCCGCAGCGCGATCTGCTGGCGCCGCTGGACGCGGCGCTGCTGGCGGGCGAGGTGAACGAGCGCCGCAGCTGGGCGCGCGACAAGATTGGCGCGGGGGAGTACGTGACGGCCAGCGGTGAGCGCTTGCCCGCCGCGGTGCTCGAGCCGCTCGCATACGAGGCCGCGCTCGAGGGCGTGCAGCCCGAGCTGCGGGTGGCGCTGCGCGACGAGCAGATCCACTGCGCGCCGCTGCCCGAGAGCTTCTACTCCACGTCGCTCGATCTGCGGCTGGATCGCAACGCCTGCAGCCGCGTGCGCGCGCAGGAGCCGGTGCGCGTGATCGCTCGCTGGCCTTCCGGCATGCTGCTCGTGCAGTCCAGGTCGGCGTTCGGCTGGCTCGCGGCAGACGCACGGCTCTCGCTGCCGCTCAGCGCGGCCCTGGCCAGGGCCTTCGTGCACGGCACGAAGGTGCGCGTGAAAGAGCCGGGGTTGCTGCTGGGTCCGCCCGGGGCGGCCACCAGCGTGGCCCCCGGCACCCTGCTGCCGGCCGAGGGCAAGCCGCTGCGCGCGCAGGTGGCCGGCGCCAGCGGCTTCTCGACCAGCTCGCGCGAGCAGGCGGCGCTGCTCGAGCCCACCCGCCGCCCCCTCACCCGAAGGCTGGTGCTGGAGGAGCTCTGGCGCTACCTGGGCGGCCCGTACGGCCTGGGCGACACCAACGGCGGGCGCGACTGCTCGCGGCTGCTGCAGGACGTGTTCGCCTCGTTCGGCCTGGAGCTGCCGCGGCACAGCTCCTGGCAAGCGCAGGCGGGCTCATTCTGGATCGACGTGGAGGGTGTGCCGGAGCGCGAGCGCACGTTCCTGTTCGACGCCGCTGCCCAGCGCGGCATCGTGCTGCTGCACTTTCCCGGACACATCATGCTGTACCTGGGGCGCAGCCCGGAGGGGCAGCCGCTGGTGTTCCACGCCCTCGGGGAGTACGCCGAGGCTTGCCCCGGCGGCAGCCAGGGCGCAGAGGGCCTGGTGCGCGTGCAGAAGATCGGCGTGAGCGATCTGGAGCTGGGCCGCGGCACCTCGCGCCGCTCGCTGCTCGAGCGCATCACGCGCATCACCGTGCTCGGCGGCACGCCCGGGGTGGAGCTGGCGGGCGTGGCTCGCGTGCGGCCGGCAGCGCCGGCGCGCATCCCCGCCGATCGCGCCTGCCGCGACAGCGAGCAAGCGGCCATCTACACCTTGCCCGAGCAGCCCAACACCGAGCAGCCGCTGCGCGTGCTCAGCGCCGTCAATTTTGATCCCGGCGCCGCCACCTTGACGTTGATCGATCCCGACGGGCAGCGCGTCCAGCCCGAGGTGCTGCGCCTGGGCGGGCCGCCCTACGGGCAGGTGGTCACCATCGACAAGCCCAGGCGCGGCCGCTGGAAGGCGGTGCTGGCGGACGGCAACGACGTGAAGGCTTGTCAGCGCATCGCCGTGACCGGGCGCCGGCCGAAGCCGGCGGAGCCCGAGCCAGGTCCCATCTGGACGCCGAAGTACAAGTGGAACCAGGCCAATGAGAACCTGTACGCGCTGTTCGTGGAGCGGCTCTTCGACTACCCGCTGGAGGACGACCGCACCTGGACCAGCCTGCATCCCTTGCTGCGCGATCCCGAGCGCAACTTGCTGTTCGACTATCGCGGCCTGGAAGAGGAGAGTGCGCTCACCATCGCGCCCGACTGCGCGGACCTGCCGTACGTGCTGCGCGCCTATTTTGCCTGGAAGCTGCGCCTACCTTTTGGCTTCAAGCGTTGCTCGCGCGGGCGCGTGGGCAAGCCACCCACCTGCGACTATCCCGGCGCCGGGGACAACTTGATGAGCCGCCTGGAGCTGGCCGGCAAGGGCGGGGTGCTGCAGCCGCGCGCAGACGTGGAGGCGTTTTCGCTGTTCGTGAACACGGTGCTGCGCTCGGCCGTGCACTCCAGCAGCGGCCGCACCTTGCCGGAAGACGAGCTGGCGGATCTGTACCCCGTGCCGCTCACGCGCGAGGCGCTCAGGCCGGGCACCGTGTTCGCGGATCCGTACGGGCACATGCTGGTGATCGCCTCGTGGGTGCCACAGCCGCTGACCGGCACCGGCATCTTGATCGGCGCCGATGCGCAGCCGGACGGCACCATCGGCCAGCGCCGCTTCTGGCGAGGCACGTTTCTGTTCGATCCCGACACGAGCGCCGGCGGCGCCGGCTTCAAGGCGTTTCGCCCGCGGCAGGTGCTGGAGCAGCCGCTCGCCGTCGAGCTGAAGCCGAAGGAGGGGGAGCCTGCGACCGTGGAGAGGGTGGGCCTGCTGGAGGATGTGGAGAACGCGGAGCTGAAGCGCAGCCGGCGCTACGTGCCCCTCAGCTTGCAGCAGTACGAGGGCAGCGCCGATGACTTCTACGAGCAGATGGAGGCGCTGATCAATCCGCGCCCGCTGGAGCCGCGCACGGTGCTGCTCTCGCTGCTCGACGCCTTCGCCGAGTCGGTGGCGCGCCGGGTGAAGTCGATCGACAACGCCGAGAAGTGGTGGGCGGAGCACCCCGATGACGTGGTGGTGATGCCGGAGGGCGACGGCATTTTTCTGTCCAGCGGGCCATGGGAGGACTTCTCCACGCCCTCGCGCGATCTGCGTCTGTTGATCTCCATCGACACGGTGACCGGCTTCGATGAGCGCGTGCGGGCCGCGCCGCAGCGCTTCGGCATCGCCGCGGCGGAGCTCGAGCCGCGCCTGAAGGAGCTGCGGGCGCTGCGCGACGCCGAGCTGGGCAAGCGCACGATCAGCTACACGCGCTCCGACGGCAGCACGCAGATTCTGAGCCTGGCGCAGGTGGTGCAGCGCGCGCCGCAGCTGGAGCTGGCGTACAACCCCAATGACTGCCCGGAGCTGCGCTGGGGGGCAGCGGCGGGCTCTGCGGAGGCGGCCACTTGCAAGCGCCACGCGCCGCCCGAGCAGGCTGCCAAGATGCAGTCGTACCGGCACTGGTTCGCCACCCGCAAGCGTCCGCCCACCTGACGCACCCGCCGGCAGAGCCAGCCGGCGGTTGACTCGAATCGGGTCATGAGCGTCCTCCATCTCGAGGACGCTGGCGGCGACCTCGCGGCGCCGTCTTCTCCGCGGAGGACCCCATGCTCCACGTCCCCATCCTGCGCCATCGCCCGGAGCGAGCTACCCGCCCTTTCCCCTACATCGACACGCTGTTCGACTACGGCGGCTTTCTGGACGGCGCCCATGACAGCCTCGGACAGCTGCCCGCTCACGCTGCACACGAGCCGATCGCGATCGTGGGCTCGGGCCTGGCGGGGCTGGTGGCAGCGTACGAGCTGCTGCGCGCGGGTGCGCGCGACGTGACCGTGTTCGAGGCCAGCGGTCGCGCCGGCGGCCGCGCCCTCAGCCGGCCCTTTGTCGGCGATCGCCCGGAGTTCCTGGCGGAGCTGGGCGCCATGCGCTTTCCGCCCAGCGAGTTTGCGCTGTTTCACTACCTCGACGCGTTCGGCATCGAGCACACCCCCAACTTCCCCGATCCCGGCAAGGTGCTGACCAACATCGGCTACCAGGGGCGCACCTATGTCTGGCGCCCGGAGAGCAAGCGGCCGCCGGCGCTGTTCGAGAGGGTGGCGAACGGCTGGAACACGTTCGTGCAGCGCGGCTGCGAGCTGCGCGATGGCACCCGCCTGCCGGCGCCGGCCAGCATTACCCGCGCGCTCGAGGCGGGCCAGCGCGAGGCCGCCGTGACCGCCTGGCGCGCGTACCTCGAGGTGTTCGAGAACCTCTCCTTCTACTCGGGCCTGGTGAGCATCTTCACCGCCCCGCGCCCGCCTGGCTGGCAGCGCTGGCAGCGCTCGGACTTTGATCTGTTCGGCGCGCTCGGGCTGGGCTCCGGCGGCTTCGGGCCGCTGTATCAGCTGGGCTTCATGGAGCTGCTGCGGCTGATCGTGAACGAGCTGGAGACCGACCAAGAGCTCGTGCCGGGCGGCATCGAGTCGCTGGTGCGGGCCTTCTGCAAGCAGCGCTTTCACGGCCGTAGCCTGGGCGAGCGCATCCGCCTCGAGACGCCGGTCAGCGGCATCAGCCGCGGCCCCGATCACAGGCCCGTGCTGCAGCTCGGGCAGGGGCGAACGGAGCCGTTTGCGCGCGTGGTGGCCGCCGCCAGCAACCGCGCGCTGACCGTCGACCTGCAGCTGGGCTGCGACGAGAGCATCCTGACCACCGCTCAGCGCAGCGCGCTCGGTCGCGTGCACATGACCAGCTCGTCCAAGGTCTTCGTGATGACCCCCGAGAAGTTCTGGCTGACCCGGCCCGAGCTGCCCGCCAACATCCAGACCGACACCCTGGTGCGTGGGGTCTACTGCCTGGATTACGCCCCAGCGGACCCGAAGGCGCCCGGCGTGGTGCTGCTCAGCTACACCTGGGAGGATGACTCGACCCAGCAGCTGGGCCTGCGCGACAAGCGTGCACGGGTGGAGCGCCTGGTGGCGGACGTGGCGCGCACCAACCCGGATTTTGCGCGGCATGTGGTGCCGATCGACGGCGACTTCGAGACCTACACGCAGGTGATCGACTGGGCGCAGGAGCCGTACCATCACGGCGCATTCAAGCTCAACTTTCCCGGGGACGACGAGCTCTCGCGCGAGCTGTTCTTCCAGTACCTGGCGTGCACGGAGCCGAGCAGCGATCCGCGGGTGTACCTGGCGGGCGACAGCCAGTCCTTCAACGGCGGCTGGATCGAGGGCGCGCTGCACACCGGCATCAACGCCGCGTGCGCCGTGATCCGCAGCCTCGGCGGCAGCCTCTATACGCGCGATAACCCGGTCGATCGCGCACGGCCGACGACCTACGACTACAGCCTCTGCGGCGAGCCAGCGCGTCCAGAATAGTGGACTATGGCTACCCCGCGCGTGGGTGAGAACGGAAACCGTTTCGCAGCGTTACAGCTGCACTCAAGTTCGCGCGAGCGCCCTCCGTACGTCCGGTGACAGGGCTGCGCCGCCGTTCTGCCGCGGAGGCACGCCGGAGCAGAGAGCGAGAGAGCAGGGATGGTAGTGGCGCTGACGGGAAGTGACATCAAGGTCCTTTCCGAGGTTTTTGCGGTATTGGCGGAGCCACAGGACGAGCACGCGTTGCGGGTGTTCCTGGGCGAGCAGCTCTCCCTGGTGCTGGGAGCCGACTACTACGCCTCGTATTTGTGGAGCGAGGTGACCAGCTGCTTCACCGGGCGGGTGGCGCTCAACATGTCGGACGCCAACCTGTCGAGCTACGAGCTGTACTACCAGTTTCACGATCCCATCACCCACCGCCTGCGCGAGCGCGGGGAGCCCACCCTGGTGACCGAGATCTTGCCCCAGGCGGAGCTGGTGAAGACCGAGTTCTTCAACGACTTTCTGCGCCACGATGGGCTGTACTGGGGCCTCAACCTGCACGTTCGCGTGGCGGGCGAGTGCACCGGGGATCTGCGCATCTGGCGCGACCGGCGCCGTCAAAACTTTGACCAGCGCGAGCTCTTGATCCTGCGCCTGGTGGAGCCCGCGTTCCGCCGCGCGCTGCGGCGCACGGCACGCGCCAGCGTGCCACAGGGTGGAGCCTCGTGGAGCAGGCAGGGCACCGCGCGCTCCGTGCCTGCGCCCGTGTCCGGATCCCTCGCGCCTGTACCTGCGCCCCCACCAGCCCTCGCGCGCCCGAGCGAACCGCCGCTCACCGAGCGCGAAGCGCAGATCGCGCGACTGGTCGCCAGCGGCCTGTCCGACAAGGAGATCGCCCAGAGCCTCGGCATCTCCTTCACGACCGTGCGCACCCACATCAAGCGCGCCTTCGACAAGCTAGGCGTCGACAACCGGGTCAAGCTCGCTTCACGCCTGCACGGCATCTTGTTTGAGCCCAGCGACACCCAGCGCAGTCGGTAGTCCTAGACTCCTAGCCTTCTAGGCTCCCTCCGCCTCCCGCTCGATGCGCCGCCAGTGCAGCCGGCAACACCCGCCCCAGCAAGTTGCCCCAGCTGACCTGCTGCTCTTCGGTCGCGATCAGATCCTGGCGGATCTCGAGCTCCACGCTCAGGTGGCCGCGGCGTTCCCCGTAGTGGGGGATGCCGTAGTCGCTCTCGTCGCTGACGAAGTAGGGCTCGTTGTCGCCCACCTCCAGGCCCTCTCGCGCCAGCAGCTGCAGCAGGGGGCGGGCCAGTCGCGAGTCGCGGTTGTACAGCACGCCGCAGTGCCAGCGCCGGTCCACGCCCTTGAAGCGTGGGGTGAAGCTGTGCATGGCCACGTACACGATGGGCAGGCCCGCGCGCTCCCGCCGCTCGATCTCTGCCAGGATGCGCGCATGATACGGCTCGAACACGAGCCGCGCGCGCTCCGCCACCTGCGCGGTGCTGAGCCCCTTGTTACCCGGGATGCTGGTGAACTCGCTCAGCTCTACGATCGAGCTGTGCGCGCCGAGCGGGCGGTTGCAGTCGATCACCAGCCGCGAATACACCTGCAAGATCATGAACGCGCCGAGCTGCCGGGCGAGCTCGCGAGTCACGCCGGCAATGCCGATGTCCCAGGCGATGTGGGTGTCCAGCTCGGCCTGCGTCAGCCCGAGCGTGCCGAGCGAGCGGGGCAAGACGCGCCCGGCGTGATCGGCGGCAAGCACGAACGGGCAGTCCGGGCGGCCCTCTGCCACGTGAAACGGCGGCGGGTCGCCAGTACCGAGGAGCGGGGGAGCGTACTGCATCCATGAGATTATGCCGAATCTCACGGGACCGGGTGCTGGCATTTTCCGCTCCGGCGGGCTGCGACCATCGCCTCGCCGTGGCATCTGCAGCGACGGAGGTCTCCGGCGATGAGCTTGGTTCGTCTCACCCTGAAGAATGCCTCACGCGCTCCCGTGCGCGGCCTGCTGACCGTGGTCGCCGTGGCGGTAACCTTCGTGGCGTTCGTGCTGCTGCGCACCCTCAGCGCCGGCTGGAACGAGCGGGTGGAGCAGACCCCGAATGATCGCGTCGTCACCCGCCACCGCATGGGTTGGGGCCGGCCCTTGCCGGTGCACTACACCGAGCAGATCCGCAGGATGCCGGGGGTGATCCGCGCCACCGGCGCGCGCTGGGCGGCGCTGAAGCTGCCGCAGGACGAGACGGAGCGCTTTCAATCGGCGGCCATCGATCCTCGTGACTTCGTGGAGATGCACTACGAGCTCTCGGCGCCGCCGGAGCAGAAGCAGGCCTTCGTCGCCAACAAGCGCGGCCTGCTGGTGGCGGTAGAGATGGCGGAGCGGCACGGCTGGAAGGTGGGGCAGCAGCTACACTTTCGCAGCCGCGAGTACCCGGGCGAGTGGGACTTCGAGATCTCTGCCATCGTCGAGTCCACGCGCGCGGGCTTCGGGCACGACGCCGTCTGGCTGCACTGGGACTACCTGAACGAAACCCTGCCGCCCGAGCAGCGCGATCGCATCGACATCGTGGCGGCGCAGCTGGCCAACCCAGCGGAGGGCGCGCGCCTGGCGAAGGACATCGACATCCACTTCGACTCGGAGCCCGAGCAGACCCTCTCTCAGGAGGACAAGGCGTTCAACACGGCCATCGTCGGTACCTTCTCCGCGATGCTGAGCGCCATGAACGTGGTCAGCCTGCTGGTGCTGGGGGTGGTGGTGCTGATCCTGGGCAACACCATCGCGCTCAGCACCAATGAGCGCATCCGCGAGTTCGGCACCCTGCGCGCGATGGGCTTTCTGCCGCGGCACCTCGCCAGCTTCGTGCTGGGCGAGGCAGCGGTGCTGGGGCTGGCCGGGGGAGGGCTGGGCCTGCTGCTGGCATACCCGCTGGTGCAGGGCCCGCTGAGCCGCTACCTGCAGGAGGAGATGGCGGTCAGCCCGCTGCTCGTGGCCACCGGTGATGCGGTCGGCGCGCTCCTGCTGGGCGGCATCCTGGCGCTGGTGGCGGCGGGCTTGCCGGCGCTGCGCGCCGCCCGGCTGCAGGTCACCGAGGCGCTGGCCTACCTGAGCTGAGCAAATATGGCCGTACCCTTCAGCTACAGCGTGCGCAGCCTGTGGGCCCGCCGCACCACCACAGCCGCCACGGCGGGCGGCATCGCGCTCGTGGTGTTCGTGCTCGCCGCGGCGCAGATGCTCTCCACCGGCATGCGCAGCACCCTGCTGCGTGCCGGCAGAGACGACAGCGCGCTGGTGATGCAACACGACGCCTATGCGGAGGCGGAGTCACGCATCCGGCAGGGGGTGCTCGCCACCGTCAGCGGAGCGCCGGGCGTGCGCCGCAGCGCGCGGGGCGAGCCGCTGGTCACCGCCGAGTCGCTGGTGCAGATCTTCGTGGCGCGCAGCGACGACCCCGCGCGCATCTCGGCGGTGCAGGTGCGCGGGGTGAGCGACAACGTGTTCACCATGCGGCCGGAGGTGCGCGTGATCCGCGGCCGCCCGGCGCAGCCCGGCGCAGATGAGGCCATCATCGGCGAGAGCATCGAGGGCGACTACGAGGGCCTGCACCTGGGCGGCCGCTTCTCGCTGAAGAACGACCGCAAGATCCAGATCGTCGGCGTCTTCGAGGCTGCCGGCGCCGCGTACGAGTCCGAGCTGTGGACGGGTCTGGACGTCTTGCGCACCTCCCTGGGCTGGGAGGGCTTTCTGTCCTCGATCACGGCCGTGCTCGAGTCCAGCGCCGCCTTCGACGGCTTCGCCTCGCGCCTGGAGGCGGAGCAGAGTGAAGGCCTGAGCGTGGCGCGCGAGCGCGCCTACTACGAGAAGGTGTCGGAGGGCCTCTCGCGCAGCGTGCAGACCCTGGGTGATCTGGTCACCTTCATCTTTGCCGTGGGCGCCATGCTCGGCGCCGCCATCACCATGAACGCCGCCATCGCCCAGCGCCGCAGGGAGATCGGCGTGCTGCGCGCGCTCGGCTTCTCGGCGCCCGAGGTGCTGTGGGCGTTTCTGCTCGAGTCGAGCGCGCTGGCGCTCAGCGGAGCGCTGCTCGGCATGGGCCTCGCATCGCTGCTGACCCTGGCCGACTTCTCCGCCACCAACTACGGCACCGGCAACGAGATCGCCTTTCCCTTCGAGCCCACCGTGCGCATCGCCCTGCGCTCCGTGTTGCTCGGAGTGTTCGTCGGAGTGCTCGGAGGCTTTCTCCCGGCTCTGAAGGCCGCTCGTATGTCTCCTGCGACAGTGATGAAACAGTGACGCACAGTGCGTCTCTGCCCTGGGCCCCTGAGTCTTCGGAGGGAGCCCAGGAGCCGGGGAAGGAGCCAAGGGAGCCGGGGAAGGAGCCAAGGAGTCTAGGAGCCAAGGAGTCTAGGAGCCAAGGAGTCTAGGGGAGAGTGCTCGGTGCCGATCGGACGCTGGGCGACCTTAGAATGTGCCCGCTGAGCGGGCTCATTCCGCGCGGGGGGCCCATTCTAAAGCCGCACGGCACCCGCTCGGCACCGAGCCACTCCGAATCCCCCCTAGGCTCCTAGGCTCCTGGACTCCTTTTGCGGCTCCTTGGCTCCCTACGAAGGGGACTAGGGGGAGAACGTCCCTGTTCGGCTAGCTCCGATCGATACGGAACTCATCCCAGTGGCGGACGGCGCGGAAGCCTGCTGGGGTCTTCGCCGTGTTGGGGCGCACGCTGGAGCGATCGAGGTGCAACACGGCCATGCCCTGGCGGTGGGCGGGCTCGAGATCGAGGTCGGGGCGATCGCCCACGTACAACACGTCCGTGGGTGCGCAGCTGGCGCTGCGCAGGGCCATCTCGAAGATGAGGGCGCCGGGCTTGCGATGGCCGCAGCTGGCGCTGTCGAGCACGAAGTCGAAGTAGTGAGCGATGCCGAAGCGCTCGAGGTAGCGGCGGGGGTAGCCGGGCAGATAGAAGTTGGACACGACGCCGAGGCGGCGGGCGCCGTGCCAGTGCGCCAGCATCTCGGTGGTGCCGGGGGTCAGGCGCAGTGAGGGCTCGTATTCGGCGTGCCAGTGGTCGAGCAGGCGCTGCAACACCTTGCCCTGGGAGTCCTGTGGTAGCCTGCCCATGCTGGCCACGGCCGTGGCCAGGCGCTGGGTGAACAGGACCTCCGCGTAGTCGCCCGAGTCGACAGGGCAGGCACGCCGGTACGCGGCCAGGAACTGATTGCGATCGCGTGCTGCCCCGAGCTCCACCGCGAGCTCCGGCAGGGTGCCGAGCCCGGACTCATCCCCGGAGGGATCGAAGTCGTCGATCAGAGTGTTGAAGCAATCGAAGAAGATCCATTCGGACACGGGCGGACTCTCGCGGGCGGCGCAGCAGCGATCACACGGACGGGGGAGTGTTGCGCGAGAGCAGGGCGGCAATGGGGGCCAGGACCCGGCTTTTCTCACACGTCAGCTTGATCAGCATGAGCAAGGGTACTGCCACGATGGCGCCCGGGACGCCCCAGAGCCAACCCCAAAACAGCAACCAGACGAAAATGGCCAGCGGATCGAGCTCCGTGGTGCGCCCCAAAATGAGCGGGGTCAGCACGTTGCCCTCCACGGAGGCCAGCCCCAGATAGAACAGCGGCGGCAGCAGCGCCGCGGTGGGCTGGTCGAAGCTGGCCAGGGCCACCGCTCCCACGGTGAGAATGCCGACCAGCGGACCCAGGTAGGGCACGAAGTTCACGATCACGGCCAGGGCCCCCCACAAAAAGGGGTTGGGCATGTTCAAGAAATACAGGCCCGTGCCGACCGCTGCACCGACGCCCAGGTTGATGCAGCAGACGGTGCCCAGGTAGCGCGACATGCCGCGCTGGATGGCATCGATGACCTCGGCCGTGCGGCGCTGGCTGCTGAGATCCGGCACCCAGGCGATGATGCGCGCCATCAAGATCTCGCCGCTGAGCAGCATGAAATAGAGCGCAAACAGCACCACCAGCGCGCCGGCGCCGAGCGCCCAGACGGTGTCGAGAGCGGTGGCGAGCACGCCGGGTCGCTCCAGCGTCACCTCCTGCGGCGCCTTGCCCTCGTCGACCTTGGCGATGCGCTCGACCCGCTCGGCGAGCTGGCTGACGTCCTTCACCGGGCGACGCCAGGGGCGCAGCTTGCGTTCCAGCGTCTGCAACACGGTCGGCGACCGGCCGATCCAGTCTGCCGCAGGATCGGCGAGCTGCAGCGCAGCGATGCTGACCCCCGCCAGCAGCGAGCTCACGATCAGCGCGGCACCGAGCGCGCGGTGCACGCGCAGGCGCTCGAGCCGCCGTACCAGCGGGTTGAGCAGGAACGACAGCATCAGCGCGAAGGTGAGCGGGATGAACACCACGCGCGCCAGGTACAGCACGACGCCGATGGCGATGAGCAGCAAGCCGATCAGGGCGAGCGTGCGTGCAGACGGCGGCAGGGAGTGGCGCAGCGTCTCCGCGAGGGGGGCGGACGGAGTCTCGGACTCGGGCGCGGGTTCCGGCACTTTGGGGGGTAAGAAAAGCGGGAGAGCTCGACGCGCGCGAGTGTGCCCCGAAACTGCGGCGGGCGCCATGGCGTTGCCTGCGCTCACGGGGCTATGTCACGAAAGTCAGCCTCCGTGCTGAAACGCTGCCGGGCCGTGCCCGCGCGCAGAACTGCCTCACCGCTGAAAAATAGGCCATTTCGCCGCAGATCTCGCGGCGACGGCAGGGAGGAAGGCTGCGCCGTGCTGCCGCGTAGGAACACTGGCACGTCTGCTGCACCAAAGGCCCTCACTGGCCGTGCACGGTGTGCAGGAGCACCTCCGTCGGCGCCCGTGCGGGGCGCTGCGGCACTGCCCTGGGACCCAGATGAGGCGAATCTTGCGGCGAAATTTGCGGCGACTTTTGGTTCTTTCACTGACGATGCTGAGCGCGGGGGCGTGTGTGTTGCACGCCGATGAAGACGGCTGCAGCTACGACGAGGAGTTTGCTTGCTATCTGGAGTACACGCCCGGCTATGGCTACGAGCGCGTGTGCGAGTGGACGGTGGATCCACTGATCTGCGTGGAGCTGGGCGACGATGATGACGCGCCACGATACACGCGCTACCCGCGCCGGCGGGTGGGCGGCTCGGCGTCGGGTGATGGCTCAGCCAGCGGCGGTGGCTCTACCGGCGGTGGCGCGCAGGAGCCGAGCACGGAGGTACCGCCGGAGCCTGCGCCCGGAGTGGGCACGGACGTGCCGTGCACGCGCGACGGCCAGTGCGGCACGGGCGTGTGCAGCGAGGGGCTGTGCTTCTACGGCTGCGCGGACCCTGGCGAGTGCGGCACTGGCGACGTGTGCGAGGCGGTGGGCTCCGTGCTCGTCTGCCGGACGCCCGAGGAGCCGGTGGTGCAGTGCACCCGCAGCGCGGAGTGCGGCAACGGCCAGGTGTGCCTCAACGCCGTCTGTCACGACAGCTGCGAGATGACCTCGGACTGCAGCAACGCGCTCGACCGCTGCGTGGACGCCATCTGCGTACCCGACCGCAGCATCGTGAGCGAGTGTCTGCTCGATCGCGAGTGCGGCGACGGCCAGGTGTGCATCGACGCCAGCTGTCGCGAGCGCTGAGCGCCGCGCGCTGCCTACAGCCAGTCGAGCTCGAGCTCGGCCAGCACGGCCGCCAGCACCGCGCGCGCTTCTAGCAGGCGCGCGCGGTCGATGACGGGCGCCTCGCCATCGTCCTCCGCCGGCTCCAGCGCGTCGATGAAGCAGCTGAGGGCCGCCTGAGCCAGCTGCTGGCCGCGCGCGGAGAGCTGAGCGCCGTGTTGCAGCAGCCGCTCGCACACGTCGTGGAGCTGGCGCGCCAGCGCCAGCGCGTGCAGCTCATCGGCCTCGGCCGAGCGCTCCAGGCGGCTCAGCGCCTGCTGCAGCTTCGGCCGCAGCTCCTCCGTGTCGAGCAGTGGCGCCTGCACCAGCCGCTCGAAGCGCGGGCGCACGGGCGCCGGTACACCGGGACAGATGAGCTCGCTGGACGCGACCAGGCGCGCGTGCTCCCAGCGGCGCAGGCGTACGTCGAGCGCCGATGAGATGCACAGCGCCGGCTCGCTGCCGAGCAGCGAGCGTACCAGCTCGGGCGACCAGGGTTGCTTGACGTTGGCGCTGACCAGCGCCACCGCGTCCTTGAGGCTGAGCACGCGCAGGGTGCGCGCCAGTGTCTCCACCACCAGATCGAGCGCGGCCGCGATCGCCTCCGGGCCGCCCGGCACGTCGCGCGCGAGCAGGCCGTACTGGTCGGGGTTGCGCTGCACGAAGGGCGCGTGCGAGAGCAGCACCCGCAGCGCGTCTAGATCCACCTCTACCCGCTGCTGGATGCGCTCGGCGATGCCCTCCAGCGAGAGCGGGGTGCGCGCGCTGCGGAAGGCAGAGCGCACGGCGTCCGCCAGGCGCAGCTGGGCCTCGGAGTCCACGCCCAGAGGCTCCGGCAGGTGCTCGAGGGTGCCCTCGCCGCCCGGGTCGAAAGCGAGCACGCGTGTGGGGTCCTCCGGGTCCAGCTGCAGGTGCGCCTGCAGCGCGTCGCGCAGCCACTCGCTCAGGCCGGGCTCGAGCTCGCGCGCCAGCTCGGCAGGCAAGGCCTCATATGCCGACAGTGGCGCCGGCACGGGGAGCTGCGCGGCGCGTGCCAGCAGGCGCTCCAGAGCCTGGTCCAGCTCCGCCTGGGTGAAACACGCGAACAGGAGCTCGCGCCGGCGCGGCGGTCCCAGCTCGACAACATGCCAGGGCGCGGCCCCGGGCTGGGCCTGGCCCAGGCTCTCGAACAGCGCCTCGGCCAGCCCCGTGTGCTGCTCGATGCCTTGCCACCAGGGATCCTCCGCCACCAGCAGGCGCACGGGCAGCGCGCGCGTGCCCGCCAGCGCGCGCGACAGGCGCTCGCACAGCGTGGCGCCCCAGTCGCAGCTACTCTCCAGCTGCTGCCAGCCCTCTTGCTCCAGCTTCTGCGCGCGCTCCAGCGGCATGCCCAGGCGCTGCGCCGCGCTCTCCAGTGTCTCACGCCGGCAATACCAGCCGGCCCGGCGCGTCAGCAGGAAGCGCTGCGTGGGGCCGAGCTGCTCGAGCCCGCGCCGCCAGCCGCTGAGCAGGCCATCCTCCGAGCGACTGGGGTTCAAGCGGCGCTCGGGCGCGGCGGCTGCCTCGAGCGCCGTGGCACGCTGCACCGCGGCGGCACCCACGCGCACGAACAGGCCGCGGCGCAGCCCGCTCTGCAGGGTGCTCTCGAGCGCGCGCTCCACCCGCCCGCCGGGCACCAACGTCGGCTCACTCAGGCCAAAATGGGAGCGAGCGCGCTCGAAGCCGAGGCGCAGCGCCTGGCGGCGGCCCACCGCCTCCGCGGTCGGCAAGGCCAGCAGCAAGCACTCTTGCCAGTCGTCGAGCACGTAAGCGCTGACGTCGGGCTGGATCGCGCGCAGCAAGCCCTCACCCGGACGGTCGAAGCTGGAGCCCTGCTCCGCGGCGCGCGCGAGCAGCTCGGCCACGCTCTCCTGCAGGCTGCCGAGCTCGCTGAGCGGGCCGCGCAGGTAGCCCTGATCGCGCAGGGCCTGCAGGGCGATCAGCGCCGCCGCGCCGGGCTCCAGCGGGCCCAGGCCGAGCAGCGCGCGCCACAGCAGCAGCGTCTGCTGCCGCGCCGAGAGCGAGGCGAAGTCGGCCACGGCGTGGCCCAGGGTGGGCGGCGGCTCCACACCGAAGACCTCACCCAGGCGGCGGGTCTCGCGCACGAACGCCGCCAGCTGCGGCGCGAGCTCTTCCGAGCCGCGGGCCACCACCGCCACCCGCTGTGCCGGGCCCAGCGCCGCGCGCTGCCCGGGGCTCAGCGCGGCATCATTGAGCTGCAGGGTGGGCAGGCGAGCCTCCGACCACAACAGCTCGCACTTCGAGCGCGAGCTGCCGAGCAGACCGCCGCGCCAGGCCAGCACGCCTTCTCCCGCGGGCGTCTCCAGCAGCAAGGCGTTGCCCGCCGCCCAGGCGGCGTCCCCGTGCAAGGTCAGGATCACCGGCGCGCGGCTGCGCTCCCAGTGCTGGAAGTGCAGGCGGAAGCCGCCCTCGAACGCGCGCACGCTGAGCGTCCAGCCGCCGTGCAACACCGCGCCGTCCAGGCCCTCGGCGCCGAAGCGCGCGAGGTGCGCCCCGATCTCGCTGGCGGCGGAGACCACGCGCAGCGGCTGCGGTAGCTCTGCCAGCAGCGCCGCGGCCCGGGCCGGTCTGGGCTCCAGCGCCAGCCAGTCCACCTCACTGCCCGTGGGTGTGCAGGCCAGCCGCGCCCAGCTCTCCGCCTGCGCGCGGCACGAGCGCCCCAGCTCACTGCTGCTCGAGCCCTGAAACGAGAGCAGCGCGCCAAAGCTGGCGCCGGCCACGGCGCGCTCCAGCGAGATGTGCGAGAGCAGCACGCGCAGCTCATCACCACGGCCAAACAGCAGCAGGTTCTGCGCCACCTGCTTGCCGCCGCTCTCGATCACGCGCAGCGCGCCCGTCTCGTGCAGGCGGTGCAACAGCCAGCTCTCGGCGTGATCGGCGCGCCGCACGAAGATGCGCTCGCACTTGCTGCTGCGCGACAGCAGCTCGCGCCACCAGGGCAGGGCGCCGCGCTGACTCTGCGGCGCCGTCAAGCACAGCGTGATGCGCTCGGCCCAGGCCGCCGCCTCGGCCACCCTGTGCTCGAAGCTGGAGGACTCCAGCACCAGCTGCAGGCCCGCCGCGTCCCCGTGCCAGGAGCTGGGCTGTGAAACGGATCCGGAGCTGGCCCGCATGGCAGAGGTCTCGAGGGGAACTTGGCGCCGCGCCGCGTCACTCATCCGCGGCGCCCTAACTCGAGCGCACGGGCCGGGCCAAGTTCGAGGCTGGAAACCCGGGCTGACTAGCAGCCCCGTGACGGCGCCGTCAAACCCTGCCGCGCGCGCGCCGCGAACGAGGGGTGAATCAGCCCGCGCAGGGCTGGCGGATGCGAAAGGTCATGCCACCGCGCAGCCGCGGGATCGGCGGCGCCAGCTTCGTCACCTGCAGCTCGAGCGCCGTGCCCCGGGGGCAGAGCTCGCGCAGGCCGTCGTGCAGGCGCTGGGCGAGGTGCTCGATCAGCGCAAACGAGCCGGCCTCGGCAATGCCGCGCAGGCGCTCGGCGACGGCGTCCAGGGCCAGTGTGTCGCTCAGGCGATCGCTGGCGCAGGCTGCGGGCGCGGAGCTGCCGCGCACGCGGACGCTGACCTCGATCAGCTGCCGGGTGGCGCGCTCCTCTGGCTCGCAGCCGAGGTGCACCGCCAGCTCCAGCCGATCCAGCCGCCACTCGTGGCTGGGAGCAGGGCGAGCAGGGCGAGCAGGGCGAGCAGGGCGAGCAGGGCGTTCGGTACCTCGGGCGGGTTCGGGGGAGCGGTTGACGAGCTCTGAAGTGGGCTGACTCATGTTTGCCTTCGCCGCCAATGTGAGCGGAAGCGCGTCGCACGTAAACTTAATTATGGTAAGCGAACCATTCAATGCGGCTAAACGATTTCGATCTCAACAAGCTGAGCACGTTCTTCACGGTGGTGGAGGCTGGCGGCGTGACGCGCGCGGCGCGCTCCCTGGGTCGCACGGCGTCGGCGGTGAGCCAGAGCGTGAGCGCTCTCGAGGCGAGCCTGGGCTGCAAGCTCTTCGATCGCGTGGGCAGGGAGCTGGTGCTGACCCGAGGTGGCCAGCTGTTGCACCGGCGGCTGGCGGAGTCCCAGGCGCTGCTGGCAGACACCGTGGCGGCGCTGGCCGGCGGCGGCTCCGGCGTGAGCGGCACCATCCGGCTCGGGCTCTTCCTGGGCTTTCCGCGCGGGCGCAGCCGCCAGCTCTTGCTGGCCTTCGCTGAGCGCCATCCGCAGGCGAGCGTGCGCGTGCTGTACGCGCCACAGCGAGAGCTGGAGGCGCGGCTGCGGAGGAACCAGCTCGACTACGTGCTCTCGTTTGCGCCGCGCAGCGCCACTGCCCCGGAGCTGAGCTCGACCCGGCTGTTTGCGCAGGAGCTGGTGCTGGTGTCTTTGGCCCGCTTCTTTCGCGGCGGCTTCTCGCTGCCCGAGCTGGAGCGCACGCCGGTGGTCGACTACTACCAGAGCGATCCGCTGATCGAGCGCTGGCTCAGCCATCACTTTCCGAAGCGGCGCTGCAAGCCGCTGGTGCGCTACTGGGCGGCGACCACGGATCTGGTGCAAGAGCTGCTGCAAGCCGGCGGCGGAGTGGGCGTGTTGCCGCGCCACATGCTGGTGAGCAAGGTGCGCGGCGCCGCCGCTGGCGAGCTGCGCGAGGTGGGGCCCGTGCCGCCGCTCGTGGATCACGTCTGGCTGAACGAGCCGCGCCACGCCTTCCGCGACGCCACGCAGCGGGCCTTTCGCGAGGTGCTGCTCGCGGCGCTAGCGGAGTCGGAGCCCGGGCAGCCGCAGAGGGCGCGCCGCAGGCGCGACGCCGCCAGCTGAAACGCGCGGGCAGGCACGCGGCGCGTGCTCTGCGGCAGCGAGTGTGGCAATTGCGCACGCGGCGGGCCCCGATTTTCGGGGACTCGCTGCTGGAGCCGGGGCGAGGAAGCCAGGTAGCCTGGCAAACATGACCAGCACCGGGGACAAGGGCCGAGACCCGAGCCCATCGAGCCGTGAAGTGAGCTCGCGCAGGCGCGACCTGCGCCGCGCCAACCTGGCCGATGCCAACATCCACGGTGACAGGAGTGGTCGGAGCGAGGGGAGATCATCTTCGACAACCCGCTGCTGGTGCTGCTCAACGCCTACTGGGAGCCGCTGCCCTTCACGTTGCCGCGGCTGCGCCCGGGGAGCAGCTGGCGCCTGTTGCTGGATACGGCTCGTCCGGAGCTGCCAGAGGCCGAGCACCTGGCACAGGAGTATGAGCTCGGGGCGCGTTCGCTGGTCGTGCTGGTGCTGCCGGAGGCGCGCGGTGAGCCGCACTCATCGCCCCGGTCACGCTGAGAGAGTCACGCTGAAACACTGCTGCAGTGCGGCGTGCCCGATTTTCACGAGTGGAGCGGCAAAGTGCCACGGGTGATGGTCCACGTCGCCATCCGGGGTGCGGGCTGGCCGGAGTTCGAGCGGCACTCATCAGAATCTCGTTCGTTCATCCAGTTTGGCGAGGCCGCGGCAAGGACCCTGGGCTAGACTCCGCGTTCGGAAACCCGCTCGATGGAAGATGCGCAGCCCAGGGCAGGGGCAGGCGAGGCTACCGTCCTGCCGCTGGACGATGCGCTCGTGGAGGTACGGAGGCTGCGCGAGCAGCTGGCCCAGCTCCGCGGAGAGAACGCCGAGCTCTCATGGCAGCTGGCGGTGCTGCGAGCACGCGGCGGGGCGGCACAGCGCTCGTTGCTGCTGCTGAGTCAGCCCGCCCTGCTGGCTGCCCAGGGGGCGGACGAGCGCGTTCACCTCGCCATGGTGGCGCAGGCGCTGGTCTCCAGCATCGCCGATGGCTGCGCCATCGACGTGACAGCGCCCGAGGGGGCCTCGGCCTTCGCCCTGGCGGACGGCAAAGATCCCAAATACGAGCGCGAGCTGCGCGAGCGGCACCAGCGCGGGCAGCTGCATTTTTCACGCGGTGCCGTGCTGCGCTTGCCACTCGTGGCGCACGGTGCGGAGCTGGGCACCTTGACCATCTGGTGTGAGCAAGGGCCGGGGCTGGAGCCAGCGGAGCTGGCGCTGGTGCACTGGCTGGCGCGGCACCTCTCGCTCCTGCTGGACCGCCAGCGCCTGCGAGCGGCGGTCGAGGAGAGCGCGCGAGCGAGCGACGGCCTGCTGTCGATGGTCTCCCACGAGCTGCGCACCCCGCTCTCCACCATCTCCATGAGCGTGGAGACCAGCATCCGACGCATCGAGGGCAGTGCGGATCAGCTGCCCAAGGAGTGGCTGCTGCAGCGCCTGGAGAAGGCCAAGAAGGCCGTGCTGCGCACCGATCGCCTGATCCACACCTTCCTGGGTATGTCGCAGATCTGCACCAGCCGCCTGGTGCCGGACGTGCAGGACGTGGATCTCTCGTCGCTGGCGCGCGGCGCGGTGCACACGCTCAGCGACGAGCTGAGCTGGGCGCGCTGCGACTGCCATCTGCACGCGTCCAGGCCCGTGCGCGGGCGCTGGGATCCGGTTCAGCTGGAGATCGTGCTCAACAACCTGCTCACCAACGTAATCAAGTACGCGCCCGGCAGCCGCGTGGACGTGCGGGTCGAGGGGCAGGCGGACGGCGTGCTGCTGTCCGTGGAGGATCGCGGTCCCGGGATCGCTGCCGAGCACCGGGAGCGCCTGTTCCAGCGCTACTCGCGCTTGCCCTCGCCGTCGCGCGTGAACGGCTTCGGCCTGGGGTTGTGGATCACCCGGCACTTCGTGGAGGCGAACGGCGGCGGCATCGAGGTGGAGAGCGCGCCGGGCAAGGGCACGATCTTTCGCGTGCGCCTGCCGCACGAGGGTCCGGAGGCGGCTGCGCCGGCCAGCGCCGTGACGAGCCGCTAGCGCGCAGGCCGCCGAGAGCAGCGCAGCTAGCGCGTGCCGCGGGCGGGGGCCTGCAGCAAGGCGCCCACCAGCCGCAACACCGCGTCGATCTCGAAAGGCTTGCGCAGCAGGGCGTCGTACTGGCGCTCGTGCGCCGGCACCGCCATGCGCGCGGCGGTCATCAAGATCACCGGCAGGTGCTTCCAGTTGGCGTTGCTGCGCACGGCCTCGAGCACCTGGAGCCCGTCCATCACCGGCATCATGTAGTCGGTCAGGAGCAGGCTGGGCAGCTCCCGCTCCAGCTCTTCGAGCGCCAGGCGCCCGTTGGCGGCCATGCGCACGCCGTAGCCCTCCCAGATCAGGATCTCCGCGAGCGTCTCCACGATCGAGAACTCGTCATCGACAATCAGGATGGTCGCCTTCTCCGGAGGGCTCATCTAGTCGTCCCCCGTAGCTTTGCCCCCTGCTTGCCCAGCCCCAGCTCGTCCGGCCTCTGCTTGCCCGGCGGTCGCCTGCGACCAGCGCGACTCCGAGACACCCGTCAAGATGGCCTCGGAGGTGGTGAACCGCTCACCGAGCTCCACCCCATGATCGGTGAGCTGGAGCTGATACAGGCCGCGATCGTGCGCGCTGTCGCGCGTCTTCATCACCGTGAGCAGCCGCAGGAGCTCCGAGCCCTTCTCCACCTGCCGCAGGAACAGGATGTTGTGGAAGGTGGCCGAGACCCCGCTGGTGGGGATCTCGATCTTGCGCACGAACAGCTCCCGCGTCTCCTCCGTGATGACCGTGGTGACGTTCAGGTTCGCCAGCTCGTGCGAGAGCACGGCGAAGAAGCCCGCCAGCCGCTCGCTGTACGCGGCCTCCTTGAAGCCAACCAGACCGTCGATGAACAGCCGGCGCGCGCCGCTGGCGCGCACCGCTGCCAGCAGATGGTAGCCCAGCTCGTCCAGAATTTGCTCCGCCGGGGGCTGCCACACCATGTGGAACAAGCCGCGCGCGGCAGCGGACTCGAAGGGAAACCCCAGGCGCTCGGCCTTGGCGGTCAAGTCCTGGGCCGGCTCGTAGAAGCCGAAGTGCAGCACCCGCTCTTCCAGGGCAATGCCAGCCGCCAGGAACTGCAGGCCCAGCACCGTCTTGCCCGAGCCGGAGGAGCCGACGAGCAGCGTGGTCGAGCCCTCGCGCACACCGCCGCCCAGCAGCTGATCCAGCGGCTCGCAGCCGATGCTGACCCGGCGCGCGGAGGCCGTGCCCGACGACCTGCGCGGCAGCGCGATCTCCATGCGCGGATACAGCCGGACGCCGCCCGAGGTGATGCGATAGGCATGGGCGCCCTCCAGGTACGCGGAGCCGCGGAACTTGGACACGCGCAGCTCGCGCAGGGACTGCATGCCGGTGGGGTGCGCCCGCAGCTCGATGATGCCGTCGACCATCGTGTGCTCGGGCGTGGAGGGCTCCGGCCCGCGCGCGCTGGTCAAGAACAGCACGGTGCAGCCGAGCACGGAGACCCAGGTCTGCAGCTCGTGGATGAATTTCTTGTAGTCGACGTCCGAGCGAGCGATGAGGCCGGTGGTGAGCATGCCGTCGAGCACCAGGAGCCCGGTCTTGTGCTTGCGGATGGTCTGCCGCAGCAGCTCCAGCAAGCCCGCCAGGCCGCCGCTCTCCAGCGCGGCGAAGCCGCTCACGTATTGCAGCGAGCTGCCGACGAAGCTGGCATCGAAGAAGCTCAGCGTCTGCAGGTTGGCCAGCATGCGCCCGTGCGTCTCCGCCAGCAAGGTGACGAAGGTGGCCTGGCCGCCGCGGCGAACGTGCTCGCAGCAGATCTGGCTGCCCAGGATCGTCTTGCCCGCGCCCGGGCTGCCCGCGACGATGTAGATGCCGCCGCGGAACAGCCCACCATTGAGCACTTCGTCCAGCCCCGGCACGCCCGTGGGCATGCGGGTCAGCGGGGTGGGCACGGATTCGAGTGGTTCGGTCATGCAGAGATCCTGCGGAGCTGCGGCTGCGGCGCCGAGCCTACCACTTGGCTCTGTCTCCCGCCCATCCGCAAGCCAAAAGCATCGGCATCACGGCGGCGCCGTCGAGCAGCCGCCTCGCGCTCGAGGCGCAGCGCCCCGATTTCGCGCGTCAGCCCTGCGCCGCTGCAGCCCCGGGCTGATTGCGGGTCATCTCCAGCAAGGTAGGGCGAAAGCCGCGGGCGCGAAACAGCTGCTGCGCGCGCTCGTTGGTGACCATGGTGTACAGCACGATGCGCGGGGCCCCGAGCGCCTCCAGCTCCGCGATCATCGCGTCCAGCAGCTGGCCACCGACGCCCAGGCGCCGGACCTCCTCCGCCACGAACAGATCATGGACCACGCCGTGGCGATCGATGAGCAGGTTCCAGTCGCGCTCCTCTGCTGCTCCGTAGGAGTAACCCACCACCTCCGCGCCGCGCACCGCCACCAGGATCACCGCTGCCGGGCGCTGCAGCTCGCGCTCGAACCACCAGGCGTAGCCGCGCTCGGCCTGCTCGGGCAGAAAATAGCGCTGCGGATCGCTCTGGTGATGCATCAGTGCCAGGCTGGCCCCCAGCCGGGCCGCGCCCTGCAGATCAGTCAGCTGCGCTCTTCGTACGAGGATCTCGGTTGGCATGGCGGCAGCTTATCACCCTGCGCCGCCTGGTGGCTGGCCACCGCCGCCTCGAAGGCCCCGAGCAGAGCAGCGAAGGCGCCTTGCTCCACTCGCATCACGTGCTCCAGCTGCGCCCGCCACTGGGGCTCCGCGGTCTGCAGGCGCTGCTGCATCTCGGCCAGGTGCTGCACCTCGTCGTTGAGGATCGACTGGACCGAGACCTTGCTGCCCGCTGCCTCCAGCACCTCCTGGTATGCGGGGTAGAAGGCGCGCGCGCGGATCTCGATCGCCGCGCTGGTCAGCACGTAGCTGGTCTCGGCATCTTCACGCCCCAGCGCCTCCGCGCCGGCGCGGTCCACGACCTGGAAGTAGCCCTCTGCCTCGTCACCGGCCAGGGTGTGCGCGGCGCGGAAGGTATCCACGCACACGGCCTCGGGCGCCACGCTGCGCGCAAATTTCTTCAGGCGGGTGGCGTGCACCGCCTCTTCCAGCAGGTGCTGCAGCCCGTCCAGATCGAGATCCTGCGAGCGGCGGGCCTTGAGCATCTTGCGCACGCCCACGTACTCGAGCCGCGCCAGGCTGTTCAGGAAACGCGCATGCAAGGCCGCGTCTCGCACCACCACTGCCAGCAGCTGATGCAGCCGGTGCTGCAGCGGGCTCTGCTGACAGGCTTCGACGAAGGAGCGCATGGCCGGACGGCCAAGCCTACTATCAGACCAGCGCCGCGCGGCGCAAGCGCGCCAGGCTCTCCGCCGGGTTGCCGCTCGTGTCGAGCACGACGTGCTCGCGCCCGGGCAGCTCGCTGATGGGCTCGAAACGCCGCGCGAAATCATCGAAAATCTGCGCGCGCCCGTCGCTCTCGCTGGGCCCGCGCTCGCGTTCGGCCAGGCGTGCGCGCGCAACCTCTGCGGGTACCCGGCACTCGATCAAGGTGAAGGGCACCTGGCAGCGCCCTGCCAGCTCGCGGGCGGCCGCGCGGGCGGCCCTGCTCCGAAATGAGGCATCCAGCACCACGCTGCGGCCCGAGCGCAGGATCAGCTCGGCGCGGCGCAGCAGCTCTGCATAGACCTGTTCGCTCGCTGCCTGCGAATAGAGCGCCGTGAAGGCCGCGTCGCGCACCGGAGCGGCGGGGGCCACGCCGGCCAGCGCCTTGCGCAGGCGATCGGAGCTGAGGTGCACGGTGCCGAGCTCCGCTGCCAGCGCTGCTGCCATCGTGCTCTTGCCGCTGGCGATCAGCCCTGCCACGGCCAGCAGCCGCGGCGGCGTGCCGAAGGGGCGCTCGCTGGCCAGCGCCAGCAGGAAGTAGCGGCGCGCCTGGCGCTCCAGCTCCGCGCGCCTTGCCGGCGCCGCGCCGTCGCAGCCGAGCGCGCTGATCTTGGCGCGAACGTATGCGCGGTAGCTCTCGTAGAAGTCGACCAGCCCGTACAGGTCGTGATCGCTGCTCTCCCTGGTGTAGGCCGCCAGAAAGCGCTCACCCAGCTCCACTCGGCCGTGGAAGGCCAGGTCCATCGACAGGAAGGCGATGTCCGCGCAGGTGTCGGCATAGCGAAAGCGCTCGTTGAACTCGATGCAGTCGATGATGAGCGGCCGCCCTTGCTCGTCGATGTACACGTGCTCGAGCCGCAGATCGCCGTGGCCATCGCGGATGTGGCCGCCGCGGATGCGCTGCTCGAACAGCCCGGCGTGCTGCTCCAGAAAGCGCAGCTGCCAGCTCTCGACCTCGCGCTGCTGGCCCTCGGACACGAAGCCCGCGAGCCGCTGGTGGGCCTGCGCGAAGTTCTCGAGCACGTTGGCGCGGACCGCAGCGATGTGGCCAAACGCGGCGATGCGGGGCGAGCTGGCGGCGTGGCCGTGAAATCTTGCCAGCGTGGCGGCCAGCTGCTCCAGGTGCTCGGTGCTCAGCCGCCCCTCCGCCAGCCGCACGTCCGCGCGATCGCTGTCGGGCAGTCGCCGCATGTGCACGGCCCAATCGACGATCTCCGTGGTGGCGCGCGCTGCGCCGCCCGGTGGTTCGTCCTCATCGAGCCCAAAGGCGTGGTGGCCTGCAGCGTCTCGCACTACAGGCACCACGCCCAGGTACACGCCGGGAGCCAGCCTGGCGTTGAGCTCCACCTCCGTGAGGCAGGCGCGCCGGCGCTGCTCCAGGCTGGAGAAGTCCAGGAAGCCGAAGCTCACCGGCTTCTTCACCTTGAGCACGTCGCGCTGCCGCAAGAAGACCCAGGAAATGTGTGTCTCGCGCACTTCCTCGGCCGAGAGGGCCAGCTCCGCTTTCAGGTCCGCCACGTATTTCTCCCCGCAAGGGTACTTAGCGCATCGCCCCCGGCCTGTGCACGCTGCAAGCAGCGCGCCAGGGGCCATGCCTGAGGGCCTGAGCAGCGGTAGCTTTGCTCAGGCCAGGCGGCGCTTGGCCCCGCGGGTCTCCAGCTGGCGCGCGGCCGCCGCGAATGCGCCGCGAATGGCGTGCTGCAACGGCTCGTGGGTGGGGACCTCTGCCGACTCGCGCGTGACCACCACTTCATCCGAGGGTGTGCTCAGGTCGAGCCGCACCATGTAGGGCCGCGCTTTGTAGGAGTGGTGCCGGTGCGGCTGCTCCACCACCACACGACAGCGATGGATCCGCTCGCCATGTCGGACCAGCCGCTCCGTGTGCTCCCGGATCAACAGCTCGATCGCCGGGGAGGGGGACATGCCGCGAAAGGTGATTTGCAGGTTGTCGTCCATACTCTGGCTCACTGCAGCGTGCGTGCCACCCACGTTCACGTGCTTTCTCGCGAAAAGCGCGCCACGCGACGCAAGGCGTGCGGCACGAGCGCGCTGGCGCGCAGAGCTTGCGCCTGGCGCAGCGCTGTCTCATTGGCGCTGTTTCACTCGCGCGGGGCTGTTTCACTCGCGAAGACACTGTGGCACGAGCGGTGCAACTGGGAGCCTCGTGAGCAAGCCCATCCCCACCATTCAGAAGTACATGACCACCACTCCCCACACCATCGGCAGCGATCAGTCCATCGCCCGGGCTGCCGCGGTGATGAGCGAGCATCGCATCCGCCACCTGCCGGTGCTGCGCGGCGGCAGGCTGCTCGGCGTGCTGTCGGATCGCGACGTGAAGCTGATCGAAGGCTTTCGCGACGTCGATCCGACCACGACCAAGGTGGAGGAGGCAATGACGGAGCAGCCGTACACGGTGCAGCCCGACGCGCCGCTGGACGAGGTCGTGAGCACCATGGCCGAGCAGAAGCTGGGCTCCGCCGTGGTCCTGCAGAACCACAAGGTGGTGGGCATCTTCACCACCGTGGACGCTTGCCAGGCCCTGAGCGAGCTGCTGCAGACGCGCCTGGCGAAGTGAGCAGCGGCGGCGCCGCGGGGGGGCGTTGACGATGCTGGCGGTCGCTGGGGCGCGAGCCCGGTGGCCCGGCGACGTGCGATGAGCTATGAGCGAGCCTCACGCAAACTCTGGAGGCAGCCATGGATCTGATCGCCGCAATCTCGTCTCAGCTGGGTGTCGACGCGAACGAGGCACAGGGGCTCGCGGGCGCCGTGCTCGGTTCGGTGCAGCAGCAGGTGTCGCAGAAGCTGGGGGGCGCGGACGCAGCGGCCTTTGCTGGCCAGCTGCCGGAGCTGGAAGGCTGGAAAGCGCAGGCAGGTGCGCTGGGTACGGGCGCAGGCGCGGGCGGCGGTCTGCTGGGCGCCGTCAGCAGCTTGCTCGGCGGCGGCGGCTCCGGCTTTGACATGGCCGCCCTGGTGCAAGTGGCGAGCAAGGCGGGGCTCGGGCCCGGCGCGGCGCAGCAGCTGCTGCCGCTGCTGTTGCAGTTTCTGCAGTCGCGGCTCGATCCCGCGCTGCTGTCCCGGCTCACCGCGGCCGTGCCAGCGCTGAGCGGCACCAAGAACAAGGGCGGGCTGCTGGGCGCGCTCGGCAGCATCCTGGGCGGCTGAGCGCAGCGGGCACATCCTGAGGTCGCAGGGCGCCGGTAGGGTGCCGAGCCCGCCTGTTGATCCCCCCTGTTGATCCCCCCTGTTGATTGAGCGCCGATTTCGCGGTGCGCGCCGCACCTGGACGTGCAGCGGGGCCGCGCAGGATTTGCGCCCGCACGGCTCCGCCGCAGATCGTGCGCCCTGCAGGCGTGCCCGAGGCCATTTGTAGCGGGCACGCTGCTTGCTCCGTCGCGGGTGGCGGGCTGCCGCGCAGGCGCCCGCCTCGAAAGGCGGAGATAGATGGAAGCTCAGGTGGTGGGTGGCGGTCCAGTCGGGCTCTTTGCGGCGCTGTGCCTGCACGAGCAGGGGGTGGAAGTGGGGGTGGTGGACGCCGAGTGGGAGCGCCCGGTGCGCAGCTACGCCTGTGGCCTGCACCCGGAGACGCTGCGCCTGTTCGACAAGCTGGGCTTGATGCCCGCCATCCAGGAGCTGGCGCACAGGGTCGATCGGGTGAGCGTCTGGCGCAACCACGAGCGGGCCGGCGTAGCCGAGCTGGCAAGGCTGCCGGGCCCGTATCCGCACGTGTTGACCCTGGGCCAATCGGAGCTGCAGGACGTGCTCGCGCAGCGGCTGGCGCAGCTGGGGGTGGAAGTGGCGCTGCGGCAGGAGGTGGTGGGGCTCACCTTGCTGCATGGCGCTGTGTGCACGGTGGCCCTGCCGCGCTCCGCGGCGGGGGAGCGCCTGCCGGGCACAGCCGCTCCGCCAGAGAGCGCACGTGAGCCCATCCTGCGCCGCAGCGACTACGTGATCGCCGCCGATGGCTATGCCTCGCCGTGCCGGCGAGCGCTCGACGTCCCGCTGATCGACAGCTATGACGGCGAGGCGTTCGTGATGTTCGAGTTCGAGGCGGACCTCGCGCAGTACCAGCACGAGGCTCACGTGCTCGCGGGAGCCGACGCGAGCGGCGCCTTCTGGCCGCTGGGGTCACGGCTCGGGCGCTGGACGTTTCAGCTGAGCGAGCACCTGGACGAGCCGGGCAGCCTGGAGCTGCTGGAGCAGCTGTTGCGAGCGCACGCGCCGTGGTTTCGCCCGCGGCCCGAGCAGCTGTGCTGGACGACCACCTCGTATTTCGAGCGCAGGGTAGTGGAGCGCTTTGGGCGGGGACGGGTCTGGCTGGCGGGCGATTCCGCGCACGTCACCTCGCCGCTCGGCTTTCAGAACATGAACCGCGGCTTCGTGGAGGTGAGCGAGCTGGCGCGTATCATCCGTCACGAGCTGCAGGGCACCTTGCCGGCGCGCGATGGCTTCGAGCGCTTCGAGCGCGGGCAGCAGCTCGAGTGGCGGCGCCTGCTGGGGCTGGATTCGGTGCTGCTGAGCCGCGGCATGATCCCGCCCGCGGAGGGCCAGCGTCTGGTTGCTGCGCTGCCGGCCTCGGGCAGCGATCTGGACGCGCTGCTCGGCCAGCTGCAGCTCGGGCTGGTGCCGCGCGCCGAGCTGCCGCTGCCGGTGCAGCTCTGAGCCGAGCCGCAGCGCGCGCCTTGCGGCGATGGCGCTGCCGGTGCTAGCCCTGCGCCACACAGCCATGGTGAAGAAGCCTGCGGGCGAAGTTTCCAACGTCGTCGACTGGATCATCGCCAAGCGCGACGGCGGACAGCTCTCCGACGAGCAGGTCCAGCAGCTGATCGCCGGCTTCATGAGCGGGCAGATCACCGACTATCAGCTGAGCGCATGGTTGATGGCCGTGCTCTTCCGCGGGCTGTCGCTGGCGGAGACGGTGGCGCTGACCCGGGCGATGTTGCGCTCGGGCCTGCAGCTGGAGCACCGCGGCAACTCGCTGCCCAGGGTCGACAAGCACTCGACCGGCGGCGTGGGCGACAAGATCAGCCTGTGCCTGGCCCCGCTGGTGGCGGCGTGCGGTGTGGCCGTGCCCATGATCTCGGGGCGCGGTCTGGGGCACACGGGTGGCACCCTGGACAAGCTGGAGGCCATCCCCGGCTATCAGGTGCGCATCAGCGCGGCGCGCTTCCAGCGCATCGTGCGCCAGGTTGGTGTGTCGATCATCGGTCAGACGGAGCAGCTGGCACCGGCGGACGCGCGCATCTATGCGCTGCGCGACGTGACGGGCACGGTACCGAGCAGGCCGCTCATCACGGCCAGCATCCTGAGCAAGAAGCTGGCGGCGGGGCTCGACGGCCTGGTCATGGACATCAAGGTCGGCAGTGGCGCTTTCATGCCGGATCTGGCCGCCGCCCGCGCTCTCGGCGAGCTCTTGGTGGCTGTGGGCCGGCGGCTGGGGTTGCGCGTGCGTGGCCTGCTCACCGACATGTCCAGCCCCATCGGCAAGACCATAGGCAATGCGCTGGAGACGCGCGAGGCGATCGAGGTGCTGCGCGGCGAGGGCCCGGCGGACACGCTGGAGCTGACCCTGGCGCTGGGCACGGAGATGCTTCGTGCTGCCGGCATCGAGCGGCGGCCCCAGCGCGCGCGCCAGCGGCTGGAGCAGGCGCTGGCGAGCGGAGCAGGGGCGGAGCGGCTGGAGCGAATGATCGCGCAGCACGGAGGGGACCCGCGCGTGGTGGCTGCGCCCTCGCGCTTGCCTGCAGCGCGCGCGCGGCGGGCAGTGCTCGCGCCACGCGCCGGGTACGTTTCCGGTATCGATCCACTGGCGCTCGGGCAGCTGGCAGTGCACATGGGCGCCGGGCGCTCGCGCGCCGATCAGAGCGTCGATCCGCGGGTGGGTATCGAGCTGTGCGTGGAGCGCGGCAGCCGGGTGGAGCGGGGTGAGCCGCTCGCGCTGTTGCACGTCGCGCAGTCCAGCAGCGCCGCGCTCTGGGCGGAGCGCGCGCTCGCGGCGTTCGAGCTACGGTCGCGCCCGCCGCGCCGACGCGCGCGCGTGTTGCAACAGCTCTGAGGGGCAACAGCTCTGAGCGCTCAGGCGCCGGCGGCTTGCAACCAGCGCACCATCTCCGGCGCACCCACCAGCCCGGACTGCGCGGACTGCACGTTGCCATCACGCAGCACCACGAAGTGCGGAATGCCGTTCACCTCGTAGCGGGCCGCCAGCTCTGGATGACTGTCCGTGTCTACCTTCAACACCAGCGCGCGACCCGCCATCTGCTCGGCGACTTGCTTCACCACCGGCGCAGCCATGCGGCAGGGGCCACACCAGGCCGCCCAGAAGTCGACCAGCACGGGCACCCGCACCTCGCGCAGCACGCCGTCAAACTCCTCGGTCCCGGCGTCGAGCGGCTCGGCCAGCGGTGGCAGCGCGTTCTTGCAGGCGCCGCAGCGGCCGGTGTCTGCCAGGTGCTTGAAGGGGATGCGGTTTTGCTGCCCACACTGCGCGCAGGTTCGGATCATATCGAGGCAATTTGCGTTCGGCGCCAGGGCTGCGCAAGGGGCGGCGCCGCTGGCCACGAGCGGCTGGCGCGGCCTGGGCCCCGGGCGCTCACCAGCCACGACCGCGCGGGGCAATTCGCGCCGGGATGAAGCGCAGCCCGCCACCGCCGGTGCGCGGATCGCCCGAGAGCTCCAGCGCGCGGAAGAAGCACAGCGCCAGCGCCGAGGCGACGATAGGGATCAGCGCGAACGGCGCGGCCTGGAGCGCGCTCTTGCCCGCGCTCAGCGCGCTGCTGGCCACCATCGCCGTCAGCGCCAGGCCCATGCACACGGAGTTGGTGAGAAAAATGCCGGCGAGCACGCTGCCGCCCGGCTTGTTGCGCAGCAGCAACACGGCGGTGGCGATGCCCAGCGGCGCCTGCAGGCCCAGATCCAGCGCGTGCACGACGTGACCGATGGCAGCGATGCCCGAGGGCCAGCCGAACTGCCCGGCGCTGGTGTCAGCCACGATGCCCTTCAGCCAGGCCAGGCTGAGCAACACGCCGGTGGCCAGCCCGAAGGCCGCGATGCTGCGGCGAGGAAAGTCATCACCCAGGGCGCGCTGCACGGCGCCGGCATTCAGCGCTGCAACACCTTGCACCAGAGCCGGGATGGCGCAGGCAAAGGTCACGATGTAGGGCAGATACAGCAGCGTGAAGGGTGGGCTGACCGCGAGCTCCAGGTAGGTGTAGACCAGGTACGCCAGGGTGCCGAGCCAGAGCAGGTAGCCGCTGAGCCAGCCTCGGCGCGCGCCAGTCAGCCCCACCGCGAGCAAGGGCAGCGCCACACACAGAGTGACGAGGCTCCAGCCCCGGGCCTCGGCCAGCGCCGCGTTGAGGCCCTCCAGCGCCGGGGGTGGTGGAAAGGCGCCGTCCCAGAGCAGGGTCGCCAGGGCAGTGGCGGCGGCGCCCGCGCCGGAGATCAGCGAGAGCACGATCGCGCCGGTGCCGGGCGCTGGCGAGCGATGGGTAGGCTGTAGTGGAGTCATGGGGTATGCCTGCCTCTTGCTTGCACCACACGTGCCAGCAGCTGGATGCACTGGCCTCGCAGGCGCTGGCCGTGCCCGGCTGGTGACTCGCGCAGAACTTGCGCCTGCGGCTGGGCGGGTGCCCTTTTCTGCGTCAGACACGCCCTCCGGCGAGCAGCCTCAGTCGCCGGGCAGGTCGGCGTGCTCGTCCGGGTTCAGGTACACGCTGTGGCAGCTGACACACGTCTCCGCCAGCTGCCCGTAAGCGCGCACGATGCGGCTGTCGTCCTTGGTGCGAGCGGCGTCCGCCATGGCGCGAGCCCGAGCCTGCAGCTCGTCCTGCAGCTCGAAGAAGCGCGCGGGCAGCAGCGAGCCGAGGGTGCCGGACTCACCGGGGGCCGGGCGCCCCAGCCGCGGTGTCGACGCTACCTGCTGAGCGAGCAGCTCGGTGTCCTCGTGTTGCAGCATCATCACGCTGACCAGCAGCAACATCATCTCCTCGCCATGCCGCTGCATGCCGGCGGAGAGCATCTCGCGCGCTTCCAGCGGCAGCCACTCGGGCGCCGGTAGGTTGGCCTGCGCCGCCGCTTCAGCGCCGGGAGCAGAGTCCGGAGCAGAGTCCGCGGTCTGAGTTGCCGGCGGCGAGGCGCTCGCGGCGGTGGCAGGAGCGGGGGCCTGGTTGCCGGCGCAGGCGAGCGCGCACAGGGCCGCGCAGGGCAGGAGTCGTAGCTGCTTCACGGTTCGTGTCACGGGTGATCCTTGCTTCGGGGGTGCTTTTCACTCGGCCAGAGGGTGACGCGCGCATCTATACGCCGAAAGAGTGGAGGCCACGGTGCAGAGAGCGTGCCGCGGGCGCGAAGGAGGTTTACCCGGGCTCCGAAATGCGCCAGCTTGTCCAGGTCTTCTCCGGCGCGTGGCCTGAGAGGCAGGAGGACCGGGCCGTAGCGTCGCTGCCGGTTGCTAGTCGTGATGGACGGACCTGGCCCAGACCGAGAGCTCACACCCGAGCCACGGCCGGAGAGCGGCGCGCGGCCTCGGCAGGCGCTGACCCTGCTCGGTGGGGGCGCGCGGGGCGCTTACCAGGCGGGCGTGCTGGCGCGGCTGGGGCGGGCGCTGCCGGAGCTGGAGTTCGACATCTTCACCGGCGTGTCTGCCGGCGCGATCAACGCAGCCTACCTGGCCAACGCCGCGGGCAGCTTTGCCGAGTCGGCCGAGGCGCTGTGCGCGCTCTGGTCGAAGCTGCGGATGGAGCACGTGGTGCGCGCCGCCACCCCGGAGATGTTGCGCAACGTCGCCCGCTGGAGCGTGCAGCTGCTCTCGGGGGGTATCCAGCCCCTGTCACAGGCGCAGGGCCTGCTCGATACCGCGCCGCTGCGCTCGCTGCTGCGGGAGCTGCTGCCGGCGCCCGACGGAAACTTGAGCGGGGTCGAGCAGAAGCTCGCGTGCGGGCGCCTGTCCGCGCTGGCCGTGACCACCACCAGCTACGAGTCGGGGCAGGCCGTCACGTTTGCGCAGCAGTCTGCCGATCAGGCTCCGGTGAGCTGGCGGCGGCCGCAGCGGGTGGGGCGCAGCGCGCGCATCCGGGTCGAGCACGTGCTGGCCTCGGCGGCCATCCCCATCCTCTTTCCCGCCGTGGAGATCGCCGGCACCTGGCACGGTGATGGCAGCGTGCGAGACACGGCGCCGCTCTCGCCGGCGCTGCACCTCGGCGCGGAGCGCATCCTGGTGGTGTCCACCGTGCGCGACCCGGTGCCGCAGCCGGAGCCGGCGGCGCCCAGCAGCACGTACCCCTCGCTGGCGCGCATCGTGGGGGTGACCCTGAACTCGCTGTTGTACGGGCACATGGAGTCCGACGTGGCGCAGATGCGGCGCTTCACGGAGCTGGCGCGGGCTTGCCCCGCCGCGCGCGAGAGCGGGCTGCGCCCGGTGGACGTGTGCGTGCTGCGCCCCACGCTCGATCTGGGTGAGATCGCCGCGGAGATGGAGCACGAGCTGCCGCGCGCCGTGCGCTATCTCACCCGCGGCCTGGGCACCAAGGAGCGAAACAGCGCCGACTTGCTCTCGGCCGTGCTGTTCGAGGCGCGCTACACGCAGCGGCTGATCGACTGCGGCCGTCGCGATGTGGAACAGCGGCTGCCGGACCTGCTGGCGTTTCTGGGCAGCTAGTCGGGTCGACGACGGCGGCACGGTGGAGGCCGCACCCGTGGAGGGCAACGCGCAAGATCTTCGTTTCGTGCCGGGCAGCGCGCAAACTTGGCGGGTTCGCTGCTGCCAGCTGCGCGACCGCGCCGGTGCTGGCGGCATGAAGGTTGCTTTCTCTGGTGCTTTGCATCGCTGCAGGCCAGCCCGGGGATGCGCTCCGCTGGTGGTCATGAAGCGACCAACCCGGAGAACCGAACATGTTGGCCATCGAAAGCTTGATTCGGGAGCACCAGACCATCGGTCGCCTCGTGGATGCCCTGGAGGCGTATGCGCTGGAGATCCGGTACATGCCCGAGGTGGACGTCGCGCAGCTCGCCGAGTTTGCCGCCGTCTTCATCGAGTTTGCAGAGTGTCTGCATCACGAGAAGGAGGAGAGCATTCTGCTGCCGGCGCTCGGCCGCAGTGGCGTGCGCTGGGAGGTGGGAGTGCTGCCGGCGGTACGGCGCGAGCACCGGCAGGAGGCGTACCTGATCGCAGTGCTGCGCCAGGCGGGCGAACGCGCCGGCTTCTGGAGCGCGGAGGATCGCCGGCAGATCGCCGCAACGGCGCAGGCCCTCGTCGAGTTCCAGCGCGCGCACCACGCGCTCGAGAGCGCGGAGCTCCTTCCGTTGGTCGCCAGCCAGCTCGGCGAGCAGCAGCAGGCAGACCTGAAGGCAGCGCTGGAGCGGTTCGATGCGCGGCACGCATCGCGCCGCCGCGCGGCGCTCGCGCGTATCGAACGTCTCGTCGTGCGCTACGCGCCGGCGAGCCGCTCGGGAGTGTATGCGGTGTTCGTCTCGGAAACGGCAGCACAGGGGGAGGCAGTGGGCAGACCAGCCCAGCGCTGAGCCGTCGCACGGGCTGGCGGTGATGGCTGCTGACGAGAGGCCACTCGACGTGAGAGTCTGAGCTTCAGATCATGTTTCTCGAATTTCATGGTGCGGCAGGCGAGGTCACCGGCTCCTGCCACCGCCTCAACGTCAATGGCGTGGACATCGCGCTCGATTGCGGGCTCTTTCAGGGCCATCGTGCCGAGGCCAATCGGCTCAATCGAGAGGTGCCAGAGTGGCTGGTACACGCGCGAGCGGTGGTGCTGAGCCACGCTCACCTGGATCACAGCGGCAACCTGCCGACCTTGATCCGGCGCGGCTACACGGGTGATGTCTTTTGCACGCCGGCAACTCGCGATCTGTGCAGCGTGATGCTGCGCGACGCCGCGCTGCTGCAAGATCAGGACGCTCGCTACATCAACCGCCACAACCAGCGGGAGGGCCGCGACGAGCGGGTGGAGCCGCTGTACGACGTGGACGACGCGGCGCGCGCCGTTGCGCAGATGATTGGCCTGCCGTTGCGCCGCCCGATGCTGATCGCCCCCGGCGTGAAGCTCACGTTCCACGATGCTGGCCACGTGCTGGGCTCGGCGCAGGTCGCGCTCGATCTGGAGGAGAAGGGGCGCCGGCTACGCCTGCTGTTCACGGGCGATCTGGGCCGGGCGGAGCTGCCGCTGCTGGGCTCACCGGAGATCGTGGGTGGGGTGGACGTGTTGATGATGGAGAGCACCTATGGTGACCGCCGTCATCCGGACATCGCCACCCTGGATGCAGAGCTGGGCGCGATCGTGACCAGCACGATCGCGCGCCGGGGACGTGTATACATCCCCACCTTCGCGCTGGAGCGCGCGCAGGAGGTTTTGTTTGCACTGGAGCGCCTGCATGCCGCCGGGCAGCTGCCGCCCGTGCCGATCTACATCGACAGCCCGCTCGCCATTGCGATCACGGAGATCTACAAACTGCACCCGGAGGGGCTGGCGCCGGAAGTGCGCCAGAGCCTCCTGGAGCGAAACGATCCGTTTGCGCCGCCGGGCCTGTGTTACGTCTCCCAGGTCGGCGCGTCGCGCGAGCTCCAGTCCCGGCAGGACCCGTGTATCATCATCGCGGGCTCGGGGATGTGCGAGGGCGGGCGCATCCTGCACCACTTTGCCCGCGGCCTCGCGCGCGAGGAGAACGCGGTGGTCATCGTCGGCTTCATGGCGCGAGATACGCTCGGCAGGCGCTTGCTCGAGGGGCAGCGCCGGGTGAAGGTCTTCGGCGTGGAGCGCGATGTGCACGCCCGGGTGCACTACGTGGCAGGCCTCTCGGCGCACGCCGATCAGCAGGATCTGCTGTCGTTTGCCCGAAGCACGGCGCGCAGCGGGCAGCTACGCAAGGTGGTGCTGGTGCATGGCGAGCCGGCGGCGCAGCGCTCGCTAGAGGAGCTGCTGGCGACGCGGGGCCTGGACGTGGTGCGGCCGTCGCGGGGCGAGCGGCTGGCGCTGTGAGCCGGGAGCGGGCGCACCTTTTGCGCCGCGCTCCGTGGCTGCGCAGAATCCGCCGTCCAAGGTCCGGAAAACCGCGAGCTGCGCGTGGCACGAGAGATGCTTGGAGCAAGAGCAGGTGGGGGGATCGCGGCTCCGTCCGCGCCACCCGAAAGGACATACCATGACCGCAACCAGCAACAACGGCTCGCAGCCAGCCCGTCCCTATCACATCGTCGCGGCCTGCGACTTCTCGCCGCTCGGTGAACGCGCAGTGCAGGAGGCGTTGCGGTGTTGCTCGGAGCAGGGCGCCGCAGCCCTGCACGTGATCACGGTGGGGGCGCAGAGCGGTGCGGGCGTGGTGTTGCCCGGCCCGGAGGTGCGCATCCGCGGTCAGGAAGAGGCGCAGGAGCACGCGCGGACCCGGCTGGAGGCGTTGCTCAGTGAGTTCACGGCGCAGCAGCCGCGGTTGCCGCTGGAGAAGATCGCGATGTACGTGACCACCGGCACACCCTCGGACAGCATCCTGTCGCTGGCAGCGGCCGTGGACGCCGATCTGATCGTGCTGGGCACACACGGTCGTCAGGGCCTGGAGCGCATCCTGCTGGGCTCGGTGGCAGAGGAGGTGGTGCGGCGGGCCCCCTGCACGGTGCTGGTCATCCGCCCGCGTGACTTTCTGGCGGGAGAGAAGGTGCCGGAGATCCAGCCGCCACTGCGCGCGGGCGAGCATCCGCTGCTGCCGTTTCGCACGCCGCCCACCTATCACTATGTGCATCGCATGAACCGCGGGAGTAACCGCATGATGCCGTCCCTGTAGCGCGACGCCGGCCCAGGCGGCCTTGCGAGCGAGCCGGGATCCATGAGATGAGATGCTTCTGGCGATGGACAAGGCAACTGTGCGCGTGCTGGTGGTCGATGACGAGGCGGGAGCGCGTGCCGCGCTGAAGAGCCTGCTGGAGACGCAGGGCTACGCCGTCGATCAGGCGGCAGACGGCGCGGCGGCGCTGGAGCGGCTCGTGGAGCTCCCGCCGGATGTCATCGTCACCGATCTGGATATGCCGGTGATGAACGGCATGCAGTTCCTCGGTGCGCTGCGCGAGCACGGCCAGGACGTGCCGGTCATCGTCGTGACGTCCATGACGGAGCTGAGCGCTGCGGTGGCCGCCATGCGCGCCGGTGCCACTGATTACCTGACCAAGCCGGTCGACTTCGACGCGCTGCTGCTGGCCATCGAGCGCACGCTCGAACAGCGCGACATCCGCATCGAGAACGAGAACCTGCGCCGCCAGGTGCGCGAGCAGCAGGGCGAGGGCATCCAGGGGCTGCTGGGCACCAGCCCGGTGATGCAGCGGGTGTACCGCCTGGCGCGGCAGGTGGCGGGCTCGCGCGCAACCGTGCTGATCACGGGCGAGAGCGGCACGGGCAAGGGAGAGTTCGCGCGCGCGATTCACGCCCTGGGGCCGCGCGCCAGCAAGCCGTTCGTGTCCGTGCACTGCGCTTCGCTGGCAGAGACGCTGCTGGAGAGCGAGCTGTTCGGGCACGAGAAGGGCGCTTTCACCGGCGCGGACCGGCGCCGTGTGGGCCGCTTCGAGCAAGCGCACGAGGGCACATTGTTTCTGGACGAGGTGAGCGAGATCCCGCTCTCCGTTCAGGTCAAGCTGCTGACCGTGCTGCAGGAGCGCCGCTTCGAGCGGGTGGGCGGCAACGAGTCCATCAAGGTGGACGTGCGCATCCTCGCCGCCACCAACCGAGATCTGGCCCAGGAGGTGAGCGCCGGCAGGTTCCGCGAGGACCTCTACTATCGCCTGAACGTGGTGCATGCGGAGATGCCGCCCCTGCGCCTGCGCGGCGGTGACATCCTGGTGCTCGCGGAGCACTTCTTGCGGCGCTTTGCCCTGGAGGATCACAGGTCGATCAGCGGCTTCAGGGACCGCGCGCGGCTGAAGCTGCGCGGCTATCGCTGGCCGGGCAACGTGCGCGAGCTGGAGAACGCCATCGAGCGCGCGGTGGTGGTCTGCGACGGCGACCAGATCGATGAGGAGCACCTGCCGTACGGCGAGTCTGCCGGTGGCTCGCTCGAGGGCATCGCCGTACCCGGCGCCACCATGGCGGAGCTGGAGAAATACGCCATCCTGAAGACGCTGGAGGCGGTGGATGGCTCTACGGTGCGCGCCGCCGAGCTGTTGGACATCAGCGTGCGCACCATTCAGTACCGCTTGCACGAATACGGGCTGGCGAAAGAGCGCGGCGCCGAGGGCAAAGGCGTGAAGAGCGCGAAGGGCTGAGCTGGGATGGGGGCGCAGGGCAAGCCACTTCGCGCGCGGGAGCAGGCTGCTGCACCGCCCGACCCGGGTGAGCGCGCCTGGCACGCGGAAGAGGGCGGCGCGGTGCTCGCCTCGCTGCAGTCCGACCCTGGCAACGGGCTCGGCAGTGAAGAGGCAGCGCGGCGCCTCGCCAGCCACGGGCCCAACGCGCTGCCGGAGCCCGAGCCGAGCAGCGCGCTGGCGGTGTTCGCGCGTCAGTTCAAGAGCCCGTTGATCTACCTCTTGCTGTTTGCGGCGGGCATCGCGCTCGCGCTCGACGAGCGGACGGACGCCATCGTCATCCTGGTGGTGGTGCTGCTCAACTCGCTGATCGGAGCCTTCCAGGAGGGGCGTGCCGAGCGAGCGGTGAACGCGCTGCGCCAGCTGACGCAGCACAAGGCGCGCGTGTTGCGTGATGGGCGCGAGCAGGTGATCGAGGCGCGCGACGTCGTACCCGGCGACGTGCTGCTGTTCGAGAGCGGAGACGCCATCGCCGCGGACGCCCGCCTGCTGGAGGCCGCCGCGCTGCGCGTGGCGGAGGCGGCGCTGACGGGCGAGTCCGTGCCGGTCATGAAGGATCCGGGCGTGCTCTCCGCCGAGGCCCCGCTCGCAGATCGTCAGAACATGACGTACGCCGGCACCTACGTCACTGCCGGGCGCGGCCGTGCGGTGGTGGTCGCCACCGCGCGCGACACGGAAATCGGGCACATAGCGGCGCTGGCGGGCAGCGCGGGCGAGCCGAAGACACCGCTGGAGCGGCGGATCGATCAGTTCGGGCGCTACGTGATCGTAGCTGCGCTCGCGGTGTTCGTCGCCATCGTCGCCGTCGGCACCCTGCACGGCGCGCCCTTTGGCTCGATGCTGATGATCGGGGTCAGCTCGCTGGTGGGCATGGTGCCCGAGGGCCTGCCCGTGGCGATGACGATCGCGCTGGCCGTGGGCGTGCAGCGCATGGCGCGGCGCCGCGCCATCGTGCGCCGGCTGTCTGCGGTGGAGACCTTGGGCTCGACCACCGTCATCTGCAGCGACAAGACGGGCACCCTGACCCGCAACGAGATGACGGTGACCTTGCTGTACCTGCCGGACGAAAGTCAGGTCAGCATCACTGGTGTGGGCTATGCGCCGGAGGGCCAGCTGCTCCGCGGCGAGTCGGCAGAGCCCGGCGCTGGGCCGCCCGTCGAGGCCACGCCAGGCTCGGCGCTTCACGCCCTGCTTCAGGCGGTGGTGCTGTGTAACGACGCCCAGCTGGAGCAGGTGACGGAGCCCGCCCCGCGCTGGACACCGATCGGCGATCCCACCGAGGTGGCGCTGCTCGTGGCTGCGCTCAAGGCGGGCCTGGAGCCTGCTCGGGTGCGCGCGGAGCTGCCGCGCCGGGCGGAGATCCCGTTTGACTCCGCCGCCAAGATGATGGCCACGGAGCACGATCAGGGCGGCACGCCGCTGATCGTGCTCAAGGGCGCTCCGGAGGCGCTGCTGGAGCTGTGTGCTCTGGACGCCGAGGGCCGGCGCCGGGCACGAGCCGCCGCCGATGGCATGGCCTCGCGCGCGCTGCGCACACTGGCCGTCGGCGTGGTGCGCGGCGCTCGGCTCGAGCCGCAGCAAGGCTTCTCGCCCTGGCGGGGCCGGGTGGAGCTGCTCGGCTTGATCGGGCAGATCGATCCGCCGCGCACGGAGGTGAAGCAGGCGGTGGCCGCGTGCAAGGCAGCGGGCGTGCGCGCCGTCGTGGTCACGGGGGATCACAAGGCCACCGGCTTTGCCATCGCGCAGGAGCTGGGCATCGCCAGCCCGGGCGATCTGGCGGTGGATGGGGTGGAGCTGGGGCGCATGTCCGATACGGAGCTGCAGAGCAGCATCGAGCGCATCTCGGTGTTCGCGCGGGTCCGGCCCGCACAGAAGCTGCGCATCGTGCAGGCGTATCAGCAGCGCGGCGAGGTCGTGGCCATGACCGGCGATGGGGTCAATGACGCGCCGGCGCTGGTGCGCGCCAACGTCGGCGTGGCCATGGGCATCACCGGCACGGAGGTGGCCAAGGACTCCGCCAAGATCGTCATCGCCGACGACAACTTCGCGACCATCGTCGCGGCGGTCGAGGAGGGCCGCGTCGTCTATCGCAACATCAAGAAGGCCGTGCTGTTGCTGGTCGCCACTTCCATTGCCGAGGTGGGGGTGCTGTTCCTGGCGATGGTGATCGGCTATCCGCCGCCGTTCGCCGCGGTGATGATCCTGTGGAACAACCTGGTGACCGAGGGGGTCATCACCATCAACCTGATCATGGAGCCAGCGGAGGGCGACGAGATGGCGCGCCCGCCGATCGCGACGGACGAGCCGCTGCTCACCCGCATGTTGCTGACTCGCATGGGCGTGATGATCCCGGCCATCATGCTGTCGACCCTGGGCTGGTTCATCTACCGCTCCGCGGCGGGTGTGCCCGTGGCCCGGGTGCAGACGGAGACGTTCACCTTGCTCGCCATCTGCGAGTGGTTCAACGTGCTCAACTGTCGCTCGGAGACGAAGTCCGCGCTGTCCATGGGGCTGCTGCGTAATCCCTGGCTGCTGGGTGGTCTGGCCGTGGGTAACCTGCTGCAGATCGCGGTCGTGTTCTGGCAGCCGCTGGGGCAGGTGTTTCGCACCGTGCCGATCGATCTCGCGCAGGTCTTCGAGCTCGGCGCCGTGGGCAGCCTGGTGCTGTGGGCGGAGGAGCTGCGCAAGCTGGTGATGCGGCGCCGGCTGCGCGCTAGCTCCCCCGAGGTGACGCGGCCGGCTAGGGCCTGATCGCCACTTTGATCACCCCGTCGCGGCGCTCGCCGAACAGCGCGTACGCTTCATCGATGTCCTTCAGGGCGAAGGAGTGGGTGAGCAGCGGGGTCAGATCCAGCCGCTTGCTCTGGACCAGCCCCATCAGCCGCCGCATCCGCTCCTTGCCCCCGGGGCACAGGGTGGCCACGATCCGATGGTCACCCAGGCCGGCGGCGAACGCATCGTACGGTAGCTCCAGCTTGCCGGAGTACACGCCCAGGCTCGACAGGGTGCCACCCGGGCGCAGGCAGCGCAGGGCGCTCTCGAACGTCTGCTGCGTGCCGAGCGCCTCGATGGCCACGTCGGCGCCGCCGCCGGTCAAACGCTTGACCTCCGCCACCACGTCTTGCTGCCGGTAGTCGAGCACCACGTCGGCGCCCAGCTGCCGGGCAAAGCGTAGCCGCGTCTCGTCGCCGTCGACACCGATGATGAGCGAGGCGCCCATCAGTCGCGCACCGGCCGTGGCGCACAGCCCGATCGGGCCCTGCGCGAAGACCACCACCGCGTCACCGATGCGCACTCCGCCCGACTCGGCGCCGGAGATCCCCGTCGAGGCGATGTCGGCCAGTAACACCACCTGCTCGTCGCGCAGCTCCGGCGGGATCTTCGCCAGGTTGGCCTGCGCGTGGGGGATGCGCACGTATTCGGCCTGGGTGCCCTGGATGGTGTTGCCCAGGCGCCAGCCGCCGAGCGCGCGGTAACCCTCGCCGTGGCCGCACTGCGAGAGGTGACCCGAGAGGCAGCCGAGGCACTGGCCACAGGGAGTGATCGCGCCGATGAGGACTCGATCTCCCACCGCGTAACCCGTCACTCCGACGCCGAGCTCCTCGATGACTCCCACGGGCTCGTGGCCGATGATGCGCCCTGGCTCGACGGGGTACTCACCGCGGACGATGTGCAGATCGGTGCCGCAGATGGTGGTCAGCGTGATCTTGACGATGGCCTCGCCCGCCTCGGCGCGGGGCTTCTCCACCTCTTCGATGCCAAACTTGCCGGTGCCCCGAAACACATTCGCTCTCATTGCGCTCTCCTTCTCGAGCTGGGGCGAATGCAAGCCTCGTTCCGAGGCGCTGGCTGCAGGGCGATAACTGCCTTACGGGGCGGTATGGGCGACGGTCGCGCAGGTCTTGCGCGCGCGGAGGGGCGGCGCAAAGCGTGCGGGCAGCGCTCAGCGCAGCTGCGCGACGACGCCCTCCAGCAAGGCGAGCCCCATCATGATCTTGCGCACGAAGGAGACGTTGTGCGGCACCAGCAAGAAGCGCGGGTGCTGCGCCCAGAGCGTGCGCAGCCGCAGGTCCAGCGCGACCGCCTGAGCATTGGACTCGATCCGGGTGGGATTGCCGCCCTCGACCGACAGGCCGCCGGCTGCGGCGGTCTCGAAGAAGAGCACGGCGTCGTAGCGGCCCAGCTCCGCCTGGAAGCTGCTGCCCACAGCCTCGAAATACTCCAGGGGGTCACCGGGCCAATACGCCGCCCCATCGATCGTCCCACGATCACACAGCAGCACGCGCTCGGGATACAGGGCGGACTGAGCGTCCTCCAGGTGCTTCTGCACGTGGTACACGGCGCACTGCACGCTGCGCAGCGCTGCCGGCTCGCTGCTGCGCGGAAAACCACCCAGGAACAGCAGCGTGGCGGCCTCCGGCACGATCACCACGCGCTCGCCGATCTCGCGGCGGAAGAGGTCCGCCGCCGTGGTCTTGCCGCCCCCTGGTCCACCGGTGAGCACGATCCGGCAACGTCCGTTTCGGCCGCTGGTTGCCGGCGCCGCATCGCCGGCCTGCGGCAACGAGGAAGAGGGATGGGTAGGCGTGGTCATGGGCGGGCGCTGCTAGTGGATCAACTTCTCCAGCGCCGCCAGCAGCTCATCCACCTGCACGGGCTTGGTCAGGTAGCGATAAAAGCCGGCGGCCAGCCCGTGCTCCCGGTCTCGCGGCGACGCCGCGGCGGTCAGCGCGATCACCGGGATGTGCTTCAGCTCTTCACGCTCGCGCAGGGTGCGCAGCGCATCGAGCCCGCTCATGCCCGGCAGGTTGATATCCATGATGATGACCTCTGGCGTGACGCGCTCCGCCAGCTCGATGCCCGCCTCGGCCGTGGCCGCCACGTGCAGCTCGATGCTCTCGAAGTTGCTGAGCAGGTCGCGCATGAACAGCACGTTGGCGGGGTTGTCCTCCACGTACAGCACCGTGCGGTGGCCCTCGCGCACCAGTTGCTCGCCGCTCAGCGGGCTCAGCACGGGCGGCGCGCTCGACGAGCGGCGAGTCGCGTGGATCGGCAAGCGTACCCAGAACTCGGAGCCGCTGCCCGGCTCGCTGTGAAAGCCGACGTCTCCTTTCATCAACAGCGCCAGCCGCCGCGTGATGACCAGCCCGATGCCGGTGCCCTCGATCGGCCCCGTCTCTTGCCCGGCGCGCTGGAAGGGCTGAAAGATCGTGTCCTGCTTGTCGAGCGGGATGCCGAAACCATCGTCCTTCACCGTCACCCGCAGGTGCTCGGGCTCGGCCGCCACGGAGAAGCACAGGTAGCCACCAGGGCGGTTGTACTTGATGGCGTTGGTGCCCAGGTTCATCAGGATCTGGGCGAAGCGCGTGCGATCGGCGGCCACCATGGGCAGCCCTGCCGGCACGGGATCCACGCGCAGATCCACCTGCTGGCGCGCCGCCATCGGCTGCAAGGTGCGCTGCGCCTCCTCCAGCACGTCGCGCACGCTGACCGGCTCCATCGACATCGAGATCCTGCCGGCCTCGATGCGCGACAGATCCAGGATGTCATCGATCAGCCGCAGCAGGTGCTCGCCGCCCTTGAGGATGTGCTCCACCCGCTGCTTGTGGCGCTCGGTGAGCGGCTCGCGCCGGTCCCGCCAGAGCAGCTGCGCAAAGCCCAGGATGGCGTTGAGCGGGGTGCGCAGCTCGTGGCTCATCGACGACAGGAACTCGCTCTTGGCGGCGCTGCCGGCCTCCGCTGCTGCTCGCGCCTGGCGCAGCTCTTCCGCGCGGCGCTCCTCCTCCAGCCGCGCCTCGGCCTCCGCGCGCTTGCGCTCGCTGATGTCCCGCACGGACGCCGAGACGGTGACCCCGTGCGCGGTGCGCAGCGGGCTCAGGCTGACCTCGATGGGCAGCTCCGTTCCATTGCGGCAGCGCCCGAACAGCTCCAGCCCGGAGCCCATGGGCCGCGCCCCGGGGCTGGCGAAGAAGCGCGCCAGGTGCTGCCGGTGACGCTCTCGCAGGCGTTCGGGGATCAAGACGTCCAGCGGCTGCCCCAGCAACTCCTGCCGCTGGTAGCCGAACAGCTGCTCGCACTGAGCGTTGACGAAGCGAATGCAGGAGTCCGACCCGACGACGATCATCGCGTCGGGCGCGGTGTCCAGGAGCAAGCTGGGTAGCAGCTCGCCAGGGTAGCTCGGGGCTTCGTCGCTCATCGGGGTTTACACAGGGCCGCCAGCAGAGGCGAGCGGCCCGGTACTACCCTGCATGGCACGGGAGGGGAAGGCGGGAGCACGCCGACAGGCGAGCAGCGAGCCGAGGCGAGGTCCGGGAGCGCAGCGGTGGTCAATTTTTTTGCGCGGCGGGGACCGTGGGCCCCGGCTTGGCCGGGGCTGCGGGTGCGCCGGAGGGTGGCACCGCTGCCCGGGCCGGCAAGGTGCTGGACAGCGCCGCCAGCTCGCCCTGCCGCGCATAGTCGATGGCCTCTGCCAGGATCTTGGCGGCCTCCTGCGGCGCGTGGAAGCCCATGCTGTTCTCGGCGGCGATGAAATCCAGCCGCCACTGGGCGCGGCGCTGCAGGCGCAGCGCGGGCTCCAGAGCCTGCGGGCTGGCACCGGCTGCCTTGGCTGCCAGCACGCTGTCGATCAGACCGACGATGGCAGCGCCACCACGCTGCAGTAGCTCATAGTTGCGCTGCTGAATCACATCCACCCGGGCCAGCAGCTCTTGCTCGTTGGCGCGATGACAGGTCTGGCACGAGCGATTGACGTTCAGCAACGGGCTGCGCACCCAGTGATCGCTCACCTTCGCCGCGCCCTCGCGCATGTAGGGCATGTGGCAGTCCGAGCAGGATACGCCGTTGCGCGCGTGGATGCCCTGGCTCCACAGCTCGAACTCCGGGTGCTGTGCCTTGAGCACCGGCGCGCCCGTCTCGGCGTGGTTGTAGTCCACGAAGTCCTTGCCGTCGGGAAAGTCCTTCTCGTCCCAGTACGCTTCGATGTCGGTGGCGGTCAGGCCCTTGCCCCAGGGGAAGGTGAGCGGCATCTTCGTCGCGCAGTAGTACTCGACGTGGCACTGCCCACACACGAACGAGCGCATCTCGTTGCGGGTGGCGTCCACGTTGGGATCATAGGGAGCCGCGCGCTTGCCTTCGCGCCAGATGGCGATCGACGGCACGGCGGGCACGGGCGCCGTGGAGGCGGCCAGCGCCTGGATCCCGCGAAGGAAGCCCGGGCGGGTCACGCGCAGCGACATGTCTGCCGGCGAGTGGCAGTCCACGCAGCTCACCGGATGGGCGTGCCCGGACTCGTGCAGCTTGGCGTTGAGATCCTGGTAGGTAAGCTCGAAGCTTTTCTCGAAGCCCGCCATGGCGTCGCCGCCGCCCAGCTCGCGGTACACCGGCATGATCGAGGCGTGGCAGTGCAGGCAAGAGCCGGACTGCGGCTTGGTCAAGCGCTTGGTGGCCTCCTGATCCGTGAGCATGTAGGCGTGGCCACGGCGATCCCTGTAGTCGATCGAGAAGGCGTAGCCACGGAACATGCGCTCCAGCCAGGGGTCGCGCTCGATCTTCTCTTCGGGCAGCGCCTCACTGCCGGCGTGGCCGCCGAAGCGCGTGGCCGTGCGCAGCGCGGTGCGCTTGTAGCCATCATACTGCGCGGGCCAGTTCTTGCCCCACTTGGCCGGATCGGTGTCGTCTTCCGTCACGTCGACCACGCGCACGAAGGGCTGCCGCACCTCCGCCTTGCGCTCGGCGATGTTCATCAACAGCGCGGTCACCCCCACGGTCACGGCGGTGACTGCGGCGATCAGCACGCCAAAGACCAGACGACTATTGATCCAGTGTTTGCCTTCAAGGTCGGCCATCAGCTCCCTCTTTGCTCTCGCCCGGCGCGGCTGCTGCCGCGCCCGGCGCCGCCACATCTCGGGCGCCCAGCTCTGCTGCCGTGAGCGGCCCGCCCAGCCCCGCGCGCTCGCCGTGCCCCGCGCCCCAGTGGCAGTGCAGGCAGGGCGGGGCGTCGTTCCCCTCGCGCTCGGTCTCGTCGTGTCCGGGCGCGCCGACCAGACCGTGGATCAGCTGCGCGTGGCAACGCTCACAGTTGCTCTGCAGGATCGCGAGCCCGGCTGGCTTGACCGTGATGGGCTCCTCGAAGGTCTGCGTGGTGAACAGCTTGCCGTGGCGATAGCCGTTCTCCGCCTTGGCGATGTATTTGGGCACGAGCTGGTGCGGCAGGTGGCAGTCGATACAGACGGCCACGCTGTGATGGCTCGACTTCTGCCAGGAGGCGTACTCTCCATTCATGATGTGGCAGTTCGTGCACACGCGCGGCTCCGCGCTGAAATAGGAGAGGCCCTTGGCGTAGCTGAACGTGTACACGCCCACCCCCGCCGCCACGCCCAGGAGCAGAGCGAACAGCCACGCTAGCCGGGTGCCCCAGGGGCGGCCCGCGCGCAGCGATTGAGAGACCCACGCGCCGCGGCCCTCGGTCGCGCTATCTTTTGCTTCCGGCATGACCCCTCGAGCGTCGAGTTGACCAGAATCAGGTGGAAGCGGTCAAGCTGCGCCTTTCGGCGCGCGCACCGTCATGACGGCACAAGGCGCCATGCGGACTACACGCTCCGCCACGGAGCCCATCAGGGCATGGCTCAGGCCGCGCCGGCCATGAGTGCCCATCACGATCAGATCAATCCTACCCTGCTCGGCGAAGTTGCAGATCTCGCCAGCAGCAAAGCCATGTAGGAGCTGTGTCGCCACGGGCAGCTCTCCACCGCCCTCTGCCAGCGCCAGCTCCTTTTGCTGGCCGAGCCGCAGCAACAGCTCGTCGAACAGGCGTTGCAGCTGCGCTTCACCGATCATCGCGTAGCCCTGCGGCACGGCCAGCGCCAGCGGCTCGTACACGTGCACGATGGTCAGCTGAGCCTGATAGGTGCCGGCCAGCATCACCGCTGCGCGCAGCGCGCGATCGGAGTGCTCCGAGAAATCGACGGGGACCAGGATCTTTCGGAAGGGCTTCATCACTTACTCCTCTTTCGAGCGCAGCGGCTGCGCTCCTTGCTCGGCTGCGCGCGGTTTCAGCAATAACTCTTCCAGCGTGGCGGTGAGCTCGTCCACCTTCACTGGCTTGGTCAGGTAACGGTAGAAGCCCGCGCCGCTCACCCGCGCCGCGTCGCGGATCATCGCCGCCGCGCTCAGGGCGATCACCGGGATGTCGCGAGTCTCCGGCCACTGGCGCAGCAGCTGCAGCGCCTCCACGCCGCTCATGCCCGGGAGGTTGATGTCCATGATCACCAGGTCCGGGCGGTGTGCGCGTGCCAGCTCGATGCCGAGCTCCGCGCTGGGCGCGGCCAGCAGCTCCACCCGCTCGAAGTCCGCCAGCAGATCCTGCATGAAGGCAATGTTCGGCGGATTGTCCTCCACATATACAATCGTGTAGCGGGGCCCTTCTGCGCCTGCCAGCGCGCTGCCGGGAGCGAGCGGCTCGCTGGCGCTGAGCGCCGGGGCTGCGAGCGGCTCGGGCTGCGCCAGCTCGATCCAGAACGTGGAGCCCTGGCCAGCGCTGCTCTGAAAACCCACGCTGCCCCCCATCAGCTCCGCCAGCCGCTTGCTGATCACCAGCCCGATGCCTGTGCCCTCGATTGGGCCCGCCTCCTGACCGGCGCGCTGGAACGGCTGAAAGAGCGCCTCTTGCTTGTCCTCGGCGATGCCGATGCCGTCATCGCTCACGGCGATGCGCAGACGCCCGTCGCCGTCGCCAGCGCTGGCGCTGAAGCGCACGTTGCCGCGCGCACGGCCATATTTTACCGCGTTGGAGCCGTAGTTCATCAGCACCTGCTTCAGCCGCGTGCGGTCCGCCATCACCTGCAGGCCCGGGCGCGCTACCGGCTCCACCAGCACCTGCTGCTCGGAGCGCACGGCCAGCGGCGCGAGCGTGGCCTTCACCTCGGACAGGATCTCGGCCACGTCCACCCGCTCCAGCGAGACCAGGATGCGCCCCGACTCGATCTTGGCCAGATCCAGCACGTCGTCGATCAGGCGCAGCAGGTGCTCGCCGCCGCGCAGCACGTGCTCCACCCGCTCCAGCTGGCGCGGCGACAGCGGGCTCTTGCGGTCGCGCTGCAAGAGCTGCGCAAAGCCCAGCACGGCGTTCAGCGGGGTCCGCAGCTCGTGGCTCATCGAGGCCAGAAACTCGCTCTTGGCGGAGCTGGCCGCCTCCGCCTGGGCGCGGGCGCTGTGCAGCTGCTCCTGCGCGCGCTGCGCGGCGCTCTCCGCCGCTTTGTGCGCGGATACGTCGCGGATGCTGGCCGACACCAAGATGCCGTCCCGGGTCTCCAGCGGGCTCAGGCTGATCTCGATGGGGAACTCGCTGCCATCCTGGCGGCGCCCACACAGCTCCAGCCCGGAGCCCATCGGGCGCGGGTGCGGCTTCAGCA
>JAICQL010000149.1 GCA_025937895.1 Polyangiaceae bacterium
ATGGGCGCGCGCCAGCAGCGCGATGGCCTGCGAGTAGAGCACGAGGGCTCCCACCCACTCGCGCCGCCCGGACAGGCGCCGTGCAGAGCGCTCCCGCACCCGCGCGGCGTCGATGTACGCGCGTACGGGCGCCGTCAGCGCCGCCGCCGGCGGCTCTTCAGCCCGTGCTGGCTCAGCCGGTTGCATCACTGTTTCCGCTGGCTCCGCGCTCAACCCCACACTCCTCCGGCACTAGGCCGGGAAAATCCGGATGCGAAAGCGGCAATACAAGGTGTACGCCGCCACCAGGACCAGCGCGCCCAGCAAGAGCGCCAGCAGTGGCCAGCGGCTCAGCCGCTGCCGACTCCAGGCCACGCTGACTCCATAGAGCCCGCACAGCGGCCCCGCGCCGTATTGCAGATACGCCGATTTGACGACGCCGTATCCGTCCACCGGATACGTGATGGCAAAGTGCATGGCCGCGCCGAGCATCACCAGCGGGGTCGCCACCAGCGACAAACGCCCCCAGTCGCGGCGCTGCCAGAGCCGGCGGCTCACCGCAAACCATGCTGCGGCGGTGGCGATGAAGATGACGGTGCCGCCAGCGGCGGCCAGCTGCGCCGCCCGCAGCACCTTCGGCGGGGTGGAGGCCGCGGGGTGCCAGACCCCGCTCTTGCTCAGCGGATGCACCTGCGAGAAGCCATAGTTCCAGTAGTCGACGAAGGCCGAAGCCACCGCCGCGGGAAAGAACGTCGGGTTTGCACCGGTGGCCACATGCCCGAAGGGGAATGAGTACATGGCGGGCTCCCAGGCCATGAAATAGCCGATCGTGCGGCGGTGCAGGTACGGGATCCGCTTCGACTCCTCCATCATGTACCGCTGCGAGGGCAGATCAAAGCTCGTCACGAAGGGGCGGCCAAAGCGCGCGACGTTGCGCGCGTAGTACCAGCCACAGACCGTGAGGCACGCCGCCAGCATGGCTCCCCAGCAGGCGGCCGCGCGCCAGCGCTGGGCGAGCGCGCCCTTCGAGCACAATAGCTCCAGCCCTGCCACGCAGCCCACCGCCGCCACGATCGTCAGCCCGGAAACCTTGGTCAGCATTTCCATGCCGAGCACGACTCCGATCAGCAGCGCCAGCCCCAGCCGCCTGCGCAGCGGCGAGCGGAAGGCCAGCGGCGCCAGCAGGATGGCGAGGCTCGCCCAGAGACAGTTGACCGCCTCTGGATAGATCATGCCGTCGACGTGCACGGAGGCGGCCATCACGGCTGCCAGCGCCAGCGCCGAGGCGCGAGCCCAGCGCGAGTGCGGCAGGTACAGCTCGAGCGCCACCCAGGTGAGCCCCAGCCGCAGCACTCCGCAGGCGACGGGCAGCCAGGCCATGTTGGCCAGTGAGACACCGCTGGAGTACAGCGCGGCGGCCACGGCGTAGAACAGCGGCGGATGCTGCGACTGCAACATCGTATCCGCGGGGGCGACGCGCCGGTGCTCGATCATCCACTCGACCAGCTCCCAGTGCCAGGGAAAGTCGTAGGCAGCGGTGGGCTCATAGCTGAAGCGCATGCTGACCCGCAGCGCGACCCCGAGCAGGAAGAGGGCGAGCTCCAGCTTGCGCTCAGCCAGCCAGCGCAAGAGCCAGAGTGGCGACTTCTCTCGAGCAAGCGCGGAGTCCATGGCGGCCATGCACTGCGCGCTGGTTAGCGCAGGAGGCAGGGTCCTGGGCAAGAAGGATCGCTGCGGGCGCCGACTCCCGCTATAAGCGCTGCATGCAGTGTGTGATCCTGGCCGGCGGATTGGCGACGCGGATGCGTCCGCTCACGGCCAGCATTCCGAAGGTGCTGGTGCCAGTGGCCGGGCGCCCTTTCCTCGATTACCAGCTGGAGTGGCTAGCGCGGGTCGGAGTCAGCAAGGTGCTGCTTTCTGTCGGCTTTCTCGGTGAGCAGGTGTATGCCTATGTGAGCGCCGCCGATCGCCACGGTCTCGTCATCGATATCGCCGACGAAGGCACCGAGCTGCGGGGCACCGCGGGGGCGCTACGGCTGGCAATGGACAAGGGCTTGCTCGATCCAGCGTTCCTGGTGACATACGGCGATTCCTTCCTGCCCATCGACTTTACCTCCGTCTGGCGGGCCTTCGAGGCCTCGGGCAAGCCGGCGCTGATGACCGTGTTCCACAACGCCGGGCGCTGGGACCAGAGCAACGTCGTGGTCGAGGGTGAGCGCGTGCTCTATGACAAGCAGCGCCGCGCTCGCCCGGAGGCCGCTTTTACTCACATCGACTACGGGCTCAGCGCGCTCGCTCGCAGCGTCGTGGCCACGCGAGTCCCCGCGCACGTTCCGGGGCAGGGCAGGGCCGACCTGGCCACGCTGTTTCACGAGCTCAGCCTGGAGGGCCTGCTGGCGGCCCACGAGGTGCAGCAGCGTTTTTACGAAATCGGCTCGCCCAGCGGGCTCATGGACTTCGAGCGATGGATCAGCTCGCGCGCCTGATCATCCTGGACCGCGACGGTGTCCTGAACGCGACCGTGCCCAACCCACTGGAGGCGCGGCCCGACAGCCCGCTCAGGGTGGAAGAGGTGAGCGTGTTTCCAGCGGTGCCGGCGCTGCTGCGGAGGCTGACCGACGCAGGCTTCCTGCTCGCGATCGCCACGAACCAGCCCGCGTACGCCAAGGGCAAGACCTCGCTCGCGGTGCTGCAGCAGGTGCACGAGCGGGTGCTGCAGGGGGTGCAAAGTGAGGGCGGCATCATCGCCAGCTCCCACATTTGCTTTCATCGCGCGGAGGACGGCTGCGACTGTCGCAAGCCCAGGGCAGGGCTGCTGAACGCGGCGCTTGCTCGCCATCCGGCCGTCGACCGAACGCGGTCCTGGATGGTCGGTGATCGCGCAACGGATGTGCTGGCGGGTGAAGCTGCCGGCCTGCAGACGGCCTTGCTGAGCGACCCGCTGGGGGTGGAACGGCGGGCGCTGGCCGGCGCGGGCGCCGTTGGCCCTTCCTTTTGCGGCGACGATTTGCAAGACTTCGTGTGCTTTCTCTTGGCCGCGCCCCCGCACGAAAAGTAATGAATACGCCGTATTGAATCCACATGGGGAAAGTGTGCGTGCAGGCGACGGGGGCGGCAGCGTGAGCAGCGTCGTGGGTAACGGCGTGAGCGGCGGCCTTGCCGCGCTCGGCGGCATCAAGATCTTTGCAGACGGCGCCTCGTTGCCGGAGCTGCGGGAGCTGTCACTGGACAGCCGCATCTCTGGCTTCACCACCAATCCCACCCTGATGCGCAAGGCGGGGGTGGAGGACTATCGGGCCTTCGCTCGCGAGGCCACCCAGATCGCCGGCGGCAAGCCCATCTCCTTCGAGGTCTTCGCCGACGATCTGCCAGGCATGGCGCGCCAGGCGCGGGAGATCGCGCGCTTCGGCGAAAACGTCTACGTGAAGCTGCCCATCACCAACACCCAGCGGGTCTCGGTGCTGCCCATGGCGCGTGAGCTCAGCCACGCCGGTATCAAGCTCAACATCACGGCGATCTGCACCTCGCGGCAGGTGGAGGAGAGCGCAGAGGCGCTGCGGGGCGGTGCCCCGGCGGTGGTGAGCGTGTTCGCAGGGCGGGTCGCCGACACGGGGCGTGACCCGATACCGATGATGCGCGCCGCGGCGGCCACCTGCGCTGCAGCCTGCGCCGGCAGCAGCGCGGCGATCGAGCTGCTCTGGGCCAGCCCGCGCGAGCTCTTGAACCTGGTGCATGCTCAGCAAGCAGGCTGCCAGATCATCACGGTCACCAGCGATCTGCTGAAGAAGCTCTTTCTCCTCGGCAAAGATCTGGAGGAGTTCAGCCTGGAGACGGTGCAAATGTTCCACCGTGATGCGTGCGCAGCGGGGTACGAGTTGTGAGCCAGTTCGTCGAGCAATACATCGCCGAGTCCGTGCAGATCCTGCAAGCCGTTGACCCGCGCGCGGTGGCAGCGGTGGCAGCGGGGCTGGCCCGAGTTCGCGATGGTGGTGGGCGCCTGTTCATCCTGGGCGTCGGCGGCTCGGCGGGCCACGCCAGCCACGCCGTGAATGACTTCCGCAAGATTTGCGCCTTTGAAGCGTACGCGCCCACGGACAACGTGTCGGAGCTCACCGCCCGCATCAACGACGAGGGCTGGGACACCTGCTTTTCCGAGTGGCTGAAGGGCTCGCGCCTGTCTGCGCGGGATGCCGTGCTGGTGTTCTCCGTGGGCGGCGGAGATCGCGAGAAGAACGTCTCGCCCAACCTGGTGAAGGCGCTGGAGGCGGCGACCGAGGCGCGCGCGCCCGTGTTCGGCATCGTGGGCAAGGACGGCGGCGCCACCCGGCGCTGCGCCGAGGCCTGCGTGGTCATTCCGCCGCTGGTCGCGGAGCGCATCACCCCGCACACCGAGGGGCTGGCGGCGGTGATCTGGCACCTTCTGGTGAGCGACCCTGCGCTCAAGCGCCAGCCCACGCGCTGGGAGTCGGTACGGTGACCCGCGGCGGCGGCCAGAGCGGCCTTGCTGGCCAGCGCTTCTGCATCGTGGGCGGTGCCGGCTTCATCGGCAGCCACTTCACCGATGCGCTGCTCGGCAACCCCGAGGTGGCGCGGGTCACCCTGTACGACAACTTCTCGTCGGGGCGCGAGTGGCACTACGCGCAGCACACGCAGGATCCGCGCTTCCAGGTGGTGCGCGGCGACGTGGAGAACACGGAGGCCCTGCGCAGCACGCTCGACGGCCACGACGTGGTCATCCACCTGGCGTCCAACCCGGACATCGCCCGCGCCGCCACGGAGCCCAGCGTCGATTTCTGGCAGGGCACGGCGCTCACCCACAGCGTGGTGGAGGCCATGCGCACCAGCAGCGCCAGGCGCATCCTGTACGCCTCCGGCAGCGGCGTGTACGGCGATCTCGGCAGCCAGGAGGCGGCGGAGGATCACGGGCCGCTGCTGCCCGTCTCCACGTATGGCGCCAGCAAGCTCGCCGGTGAGGCGCTGATCTGCAGCTACGCTCACATGTTCGAGCTGTCGGGCTGCGCGTTTCGCTTTGGCAACGTGGTGGGCCCGCGCCAGACCCACGGCGTCGGCTTTGACTTCGCGCGGCGCCTGCTGGCGGCGCAGGGCGCGCCGGGCGGCGGCCGCTTGCCGCTGCGCATCCTCGGCGACGGTACGCAGAGCAAGTCGTACATCCACGTGCAAGACGTGGTGCGCGCCGTGCTCACGGCCCACGTGCACACGGCGCAGCTCTTCCAGACGTACAACGTGGCCACGGGCGACTACATCACCGTCAGCGAGATTGCGCAGCTGGCGGTGGAGTGCCTGGGCCTGCGGGAGGAGCAGGTGGAGTTGCAGTACACCGGCGGCAACCGCGGCTGGAAGGGCGACGTGCCGATCGTGCGCCTGAGCACGGAGCGCATCCGCTCCATCGGCTGGCGCTGCGAGCGCTCCTCGCGCGAGGCGCTGCGCCAGTCGATCCTGGCCATGCTCCCGGACATGAAAGCGGGGCGCATGTGACGATGGCGGTGGGCAGCATGGCAGAGGGCACGGCAGCAGACTCGTCCGGAGCTGGCCCTGCGGACAGGGCAGGGCTGGCGGCGCGCGCCGCCGAGCAGCAGGACACGGTGCTGCTCACCCCGGAGCACGACGCCGAGGCGCCGGTGCTCTCGATCGTGGTACCCGCGCTTAACGAGCAGCTGACCATCGAAGACTTCATCGACTGGTGCCACGAGGGGCTGCGCGGGGTGAACGTGCCCGGCGAGATCCTGATCGTGGACAGCTCCACGGATCGCACGGCCGAGCTAGCGCTGGCGCGCGGAGCGCGAGTGCTGCGCACGCCCAAGCGCGGGCTGGGGCGCGCTTACCAGGACGCGCTGCCCTTCATTCGCGGCAAATACGTGCTGATGGGGGACTGCGATTGCACGTACGATTTCCGCGAGCTCGCGCCCTTCGTGGAGAAGTTCGAGGCGGGCGCGGAGTTCGTGATGGGCTCGCGCTTCCGCGGCTACATCGAGCCCGGCTCGATGCCGCCCCTGCATCGCTACCTGGGCACGCCGGTCACCACCTGGATCCTCAACGTCATCTTCTCCAGCCGCTTCTCCGACATCCACTGCGGCATGCGCGGCCTCACGCGCGACGCCTTCATGCGCATGCAGCTGCGCTCTCAGTCGTGGGAGTACGCCTCGGAGATGGTGCTGAAGAGCGTGCACATGCAGCTGCGCACGGAGGAGGTGCCGATCCGCTTCCTCAAGGATCGCGAAGGCCGCCTCAGCCACCACAAGCGCTCGGGCTGGTTTTCACCGTGGTTCGCCGCGTGGATCAACCTGCGCGCGATGTTCGTGTACGGCGCCAACTTCTTCCTGTTCAAGCCGGGGCTGTTGCTGCTGGCGCTAGGGCTCCTGCTCACCTTGCCGCTCACCCTGGGCGACGTGACGGTGGGCCCCATCACCTTTTCTCTGCTCTGGATGACGTTCGGGGTGTCGCTGGCGATCCTGGGGCTGCAGTCGATCTACATGGGCGTGCTCACCCAGGTGTTCTTTGACTACTCCGGCGTGGCGACGGAGCGCTGGTTCCGGCGCTTCCCGTACACGCGCACGGTGGTGGTGGCCTGGCTCTTGATGCTGCTCGGTGCGATCGCCAGTGGCTGGCTGGCGCTGACGTACGTCTCGCAGGGCCTGCGCCTGCGCGATGGCGCGGCGGTGAACCACGTCGGCGTGCTGGGACTGCTGCTACTGATCACTGGCTTCATGACCTTCACCTTCACCCTGGTGCTGCACTCCACCAGGGTCGCCATCCGCCGGCAGGAGTGATGCGCGAGCAGGCGTTCGCCCAGAGCTACGATCCCACGCCGGTGGATCGCTTCGGCGTGTGGCTGTCGGCCAGGCAGATCCGCCGCTGGGTGCCGACGTTTGCGGGCAAGCGCGTGGCGGACCTGGGCTGCGGTTATCAGGCGGCGTTCACGCGCAGCATCCTCGGTGAGGTGTCGGCAGCTGCCTTGCTGGACGTGGCCCTGGCTCCGGATCTACAGCAGCACCCCAGGGTGCAGGCCCGCCTGGGGCCTCTGGCGGAGACGCTGCAGGCTCTGCCCGATCAGAGCTTCGACGTGGTGCTGGCCATCTCGGTGCTGGAGCACGTCTGGGAGCCGCAGGCCGTGCTGGAGTCGATCGTCAGGGTCCTCGCCCCGGGCGGGACGTGCCTGATCAACGTCCCCTCCTGGCGGGGCAAGCGCTACCTGGAGCTCGCGGCGTTCCGGCTGGGGGTCAGCCCCAGGAGCGAGATGGACGACCACAAGATGTACTACGACGAGCGCGACCTCTGGCCGCTGCTGGTGCGCGCCGGCTTCGCCCCCAGCCACATCCGTTGCTTCAGCCACAAGTTTGGCCTCAACACCTTCGCGGTGTGCACGCGGGCGCCGTCATGAGCTCCGCCGCCAGCCAGGTGCCTGCGCCCGAGAGCCCGGACGACTGGGAGTCGCACTGGAGCCAGTACGGCGACAGCAACGCGCGCAACCCCGCGCAGGTGTACCGGCGTCGCTTGATCGAGCGCGCCCTCGGGCTCGACAGCGCGCCACGGCCGGTGCGGCTGGTGGAGCTCGGCTGCGGCCATGGTGACCTGGCGCGGGAGCTCACGCGTGCTCATCCCCACGTGCAGTTCCTGGGTCTGGACGGCTCCTCGACGGGGGTGGCCATCGCCCGCAGCAAGGTGCCATCGGGCACGTTCGTGCAGGCGGATCTCACCCAGCCCGCGTGCTTGCCGGAGCAGTATCGCGGCTTTGCCAGCCACGGCGTGTGCTCGGAGGTGCTGGAGCACGTCGATGATCCGGTGGCTCTGCTGCGGGGCTCGCGCGCGCTGCTGGCGCCCGGCTGCCGGCTGGTGATCACCGTGCCGGCGGGGCCGGTGTCGGCGTTCGATCGCCACATCGGCCATCGCAAGCACTTCACTAGCGAGGAGCTCTCGACCCTGATCCGCAGCGCCGGGCTCGAGCTCTTGCAGGTGGACGCCGCAGGGTTTCCCTTCTTCAACGCCTATCGCCTGGCGGTGGTCGCGCGCGGCGAGCGGCTGATCCAGGACGCCGGCCCTGCCAGCAGTGGCGAGCTACCGCTGTCGGCGCGCGCCGCCATCTGGGCCTTCTCCACCCTGTTCCGCTTCAACCGCGATCACGGCCGCCGCGGCTGGCAGCTGCTGGCGGTCGCGCGGGAGCCCGGAGGCTCGACATGATCATCGGACGCAGCCCGCTACGCATCTCACTGGGGGGCGGCGGAACGGATCTGCCCTCCTACTACCGTGAGCACGGCGGCTTCGTGATCGCCGCCGCGATCACCCAGTACGTGCACGTCACCCTGCACCGGACCCCCTTCGATGAGCTCCTGATCCGCTACTCGCAGATCGAGCGGCCTGCCCGGGTGGAGGACGTGAAGCACCCCATCATCCGCGAGGCGCTGCTGCTGACGGGGGTGACGCAGGCCAACATCGAGATCACCAGCATGGCCGACATCCCCGCCGGCACCGGGCTGGGCTCGTCGGGCAGCTTCACCACGTGCCTGCTCAAGGTGCTGCACAAATACAAGCGCCACTTCATCCACCCTCGCGAGCTGGCGGAGATGGCCTGCCACATCGAGATCGAGCGCCTGGGGGAGCCGGTCGGCAAGCAAGACCAGTACAGCGCGGCGTTCGGCGGGGTCACCCTGTTCGAGTTTCAGAAGGACGACAGCGTCCTGGCGCGCCCCGTGAACGCCAGCGAGGACACCCTGGATCAGCTGCAGGAGAACCTGCTGATGGTCCCCACCGGCTTCCGGCGCTCTGCGTCCGCCGTGCTCAAGGAGCAGGACGAGAAGAGTCGCAAGCGCGACAGCACGATGATCGACAACTTGCACGCCGTGAAGGAGCTCGGGCAGCGCAGCCTGGAGGCCATCGAGTCGGGCAACCTGGCCGAGTTCGGGCGCCTGCTCCACGTGCACTGGGAGCACAAGAAGAAGCGCTCGGCGCTGATGAGCAACCCCGACATCGATCGCTGGTACGATCTGGCGCTGGCCAACGGTGCGCTGGGCGGCAAGCTGATCGGCGCGGGCGGCGGCGGCTTTCTGCTGTTCTACACCGAGCGCAAGGCGCAGCTGCGGCGTGCCCTGCGGGAGGTGGGCTTGAGCGAGGTCAAGCTGAGCTTCGACTACGAGGGCACCAAGATTTTGTGAGTCGTGCTGCGGCTCAGCGGTACACGCTGACCCGCTCCAGGTGCAACATCGACGGGCGATCGACGCGCAGCCGCACCCAGCGCGTGAGGGTGGGCGGGAACGAGGGCACCCAGTTGCGGAAGTTGCGCTCCCGCCGCGCCACCTCCTGCCACGTCTGGCCGTCGCGGCTGAGCTCGAGCACCAGCGGGATGGCGCTCCAGCTGCAGCAATCGGTGCGATTGCGCACGCGCACGGCCGACACCGTCTGCTCCTGCTCCAGATCGACCACGAACCAGGGCGACGGGTCCTCATCCGTGTGGAAGAAGATCGTCATCCCGAAGTGATTGCCGCAGCGCTTGGCCGCTGGGCGACAATCGAACGCGACGGAGCTGGTGTGCCACGGCTTGCCGGCGGCCAGGTCCGTACGGAAGTCGGCGCCGTCCAGCGCCTGCGCGGCGTGCAGAGCGCCAAAGGCAAGCAGCGCCGCGGCCGCGCCCATTCGCCGCCGCCGCTGCCGGCGCAGCCGCTGGAGCGTCGTCTCATCGCTGCATGCCGCCGCGACCAGCGCCGTGGCCAGCGCGCGCAACTCCGCGGCCTCGCGCGCCAGCTCGGCAGGCGCTGCCTCGGCGCCGGAAAGGGCCAGGCGTTGCAGGCGCGTCTCATCGGCGCCAGCAGCTCGCAGCGCCGCCGCGCGGACCGCTGGATCCGCCGCGTCCAGCGCGGCCAGCGCCATGCGCGCTGCCTCCGCGTAGCGCTCGCGCGCAGCGCGCAGATCAGGGCCAGCGCCAAGCGGCTCGCTCGCCTCCTCGGCACGCAGCCCCTGCTCCAGCGCTTGCCGGGCGCGCTGGCGAGCCTCACGAGCAGACGCCGTTGCTGCCAGGCGCGCCTTCACGGCGCGCAGCGCAGCGCCTCTCCACAACCACTCCGGCGGGCGCAGCCAGTGGACCACCAGCTGCCAGCGTAGCCGCCTCACCTGGAACTAACAATGGTCGGCCGCCGCACCTCGTGCTAGGGCGCAGGCGCTCTCGAGCTGGTGGCAGGTGCCGGCGGTCGAGCGGCGGAGAGAACCGGTGTCGAACGTCCATCCAGAGCTGCCGCGGGCGCCCGGGCAAAGCCGGCTCTGGCTGCTGCCGCTGCTCCTGGTCGTGGGTCTGGCCTACGTGTACTGGTCGGCGGCGGGCCGCCCCGGCGCCTGGTCCGAGTGGCCCGCGTACAGCACGTTTTTCGATCTGCTGGCGGAGGGCTTCCGCCGCGGGCAGCTCTCGCTGCCGATCGATCCCGCTCCCGAGTTGCTCGCCGCTGCCAACCCGTATGATCGCGCGTATGGTCGCTACTGGCTGATCGACGCCACGTTGCACGACGGCAAATGGTACCTGTACTGGGGGCCGTTGCCGTCGCTGCTGCAGGCGCTGGTCAAGAGCCTGCTGCAGATCGATCGCTTGATTGGCGACCAGTTCCTGGTCATCGGCTTCTCGCTGCTCTCGACCTGGTTTGGCGCGCAGCTGATCGAGGATCTGCGGCAGCGCATGTTCAGCAGCGTCCCGCGCTGGGTGTCGGCGTTCTGCATCCTGGCGCTGGGGCTGGGCAACCCGGTGATGTACCTCGTGTCCACCGCGGGCCAATATCAGGCGGCCATCGCCGGAGGCCAGACAGGCCTGGTGGCAGGCATGTGGTGCTCGTTTCGCGCGGTGCAGGGCGTGTCAGCAGATGCCACCCGCCGCCGCTGGCTCGTGCTGGCTGGCTGCGGGCTGGGCGCTGCTCTTGCGTGCCGGATCAGCCTGGGGGCTGCCGCCGTGGTGATTGCGGCGCTGACCTTGATCGGAGCCACCTGGCCGTGCCGGGGCCGCTGGCGAGCGCTGCTGGGCAATGCCTGCTGCATCGGCGCTGCCCCCGTGCTGATCGGCGCCGGCCTCTTGCTGTACAACTGGCTGCGCTTCGGGCAATGGCTCGAGTTCGGCATGAAAGAGCAGGTGTCGTATTTCGAGTTCAACCTGTCGCCGCGCTACTTTCTCACCAACCTCTGGTCCTACGCGCTGTCGCCGTTCGAGCTGAGCTGCCGCTTCCCATACGCCTTGCAGAGCATGTCACGGGGCCCCAAGGCGGTGCCCTCCTGGCTGCCGCTGGATCCGGAGTATCTGCTGCTCGAGCCGATCTCCGGGTTCCTGTATTCGGCCCCCATCACCTGGTTATGCCCGGTGCCACTGCTGGTTGCGGCCTGGCACCTGCGGGATGCCCGCCGGCGCGAGGCCTGGCGCAGCTACATCTACTGTGCGCTCTGCTTTGCCGTCCTGGGCAGCCTGACCGGTGCGCTGGTGCTGTTCGTGTACGCGGCCACCATGCGCTACCTGGCGGACTTCATCTACGGCATCTTTCTGCTCTCGGTGCTGGGCGCCTTCACCTGTCTGGCGGCGCTCCGCTCGCCGCGCGCGCGCACGCTCGCCGGCGCCGGCGTGGCGGTGCTGAGCTCACTCACCGTGCTGCTCGGCCTCTTGCTGGGCTATCAGGGCTATAACGAGCACTTCCAGCGCTTCAACCCCGCGCTCGACGCGCGCCTGGTGAAGGCGCTGTCGCTGTGCGCGCCCCGCCGCTGAGGCGCGCCATCAGCCGCCCTCCGGGCACGCCCCTTCGCTCGCCAGGTTCAACCCCAGCGACGCCGCCGCGCAGGCGCTGTTGTACGTCTGACCGTCGCAGGCGCACACGGGCGCTGGCTCGGTGTTGCACACCCTCGGGCGCTCCTGGCACTCTCCGGGCGGCAGCGGTGCTCTGCGCGCTGGGTCGCGCTGCTCTTCCGTCTCGACGTCGGCGCCACCGGCGGCAAGGCCATACGTGACGCAGGCGCTGACCGGGAACGCGCAATATTGCGAGGGGCCACACTCGTCGTTGCCGTAGCAGCCGCCCCTGCAGCCGATCTGGGTGCACATCAGCTCACCATCGACGCAGGAGCAGGTGTTACAGCCATCGCTCGCCGGGGTGCTCTGCCCGCTCAGCAGCTGGCGGCCGCCGTAGCTGCAGGGCTGCGGCACACACCCGCGCTCCGTACACGCCACGGCGCCGTCGCTGCACGTGCACGTATTGCAGCCGTCTTCCGCGAGGAAGCTGCTGCCGTCGCTGCGCACCTGGCCGCCATACACGCAGGCATCGCCCACACAGCCTCTCGCGGTGCAGCTCCAGCCCCCGTCCACACAGGTGCAGGTGTTGCAGCCATCACCCGCTGGCCGGGTGCTCCCGCTCGCAAAGGTCTGCAAGCCTTCCACGCAGGGCCGCGGCAGCGGCCCGCACAGCCCCCCGATACAGCGCGGCTCATCGGCATCCCCCCCGCAGCCCAGCGCGGTCCCGGCGGCCCACAGCAACGCCGCCCATCTCCAGAGCTCTGCACGGAAGCTCGGCCCGCCAGGCCTCCTGTCGCCGACCGTCATTGAATGCCCGCGCGAGCTGCCCTTCATGAGCTGCCTCTGTGCAACAAGCGATCCATCCTGCTCTGGCACAGGCTGGCACAGCCTGGGCCCGGCGGAGGCGTCATCCCGGCACGCATGCCGCCCATGGAGTGTGCCAGCGCGAGCTCTGAGTCGCGCGCCAGCTACTTGCGGCGCAGGTTCGCCAGCGGCCGCACGCTGGGCGTGTCGTCCACGGTGAACCAGTGCTGCCCGCCCGGCGGCTGCTCCGTATCGGGGCCCGCGTACTCCAGCGCGCCCCAATCTCCGCTCAGCACGTCATCGGCAAACGCCGCGCTGCCCAGCCCGATGCCCTCGAACAGCGCATCGGCGCGCAGCAACAGCTCGTCATCTCCGTACAGCTCGGCCAGCGCGCGCCAGCGCAAGAGCGGCCCGCCCAGCGCGCGCGCCACCTCGCCCGGTGGCTCTGTCTGGCTGGAGACCAGCCCTGCGCAGAACACGTTTCGGAGCTGGGGCAAGAGCTCCTTCAGGTCGGCCGCCGCGCGCGCCAGCTGTTGCACCGCCTCCAGCTGCAGGCCGAGCTCGCCCGCCACCTCGATCAGCACCACCTCGTAGTCGGAGAGCAGCGCCAGGTTGGAGCTGCGCTCGAAGCGCGTGCGCTCGATGCCGGAGCTGCGCTCGACGTGCGGGCGAATGGTGTCGCGCCGCTCGGCGTCACTGCGGCTGCGCGGCTGCCAGAGATCGCTCTGCAGACACACCGGGTAGGCCACCTGCCACTGGCCGCGCGGATCCAGCTCGAGCTCGCGGCTCAGATAACCGACGAAGCGCGTCACGTCCCCGCGGATGCGCTGGTACAGCTCCGCGCAGAAGAAGCGCTCGTCCCGCGACACCTCCCACCAGCTCTTGCCGTGCAGCCATTGCAGCCCCATCGTTCCCCTCCCTGTAACCGGGGAGTGTACGCTGGGCGGCGCTGGCTGCGCTCAGAATTAACCTTGCCGGCTCGCCCGGGGCTGCGGAGTCATGCCCCGTAAACGAACATGAACCCCGGGCCGCCCCCGTGAGAGGCGCCGTGCACGATGCGCCCGAAGGAGGGCGGCGGGAAGTGCGCCGTCAGCACGATCGTATCGGTGTCGCAGTGCCGCTCGAGGAAGCTGCGGCGCGTGCGCCGCGCCTGCTCCTGATCGCGATCCCAGATCGGGCTCCACTCCGGGTGAGGGCACTGCACCGGGCTGTGCATCATGTCGCCGCACATCGCGGCGCGGCGCTGCCCCGACTTCAGGTTCACCACCACGTGGCCCTCGGTGTGGCCCACCGCTGGCTCCAGCCACACCTCGTCATCGAGCGCATAGTCCAGCTCCACCAGCTGCGCTTGCCCCGCCTCCAGCACCGGTAGCACGCTCTGCCGGAACGGATCACCGTTGCGCTGCGCCGTGGCCTCGTACTCCTGCCGCGAGAAAATGTACCTGGCGTTGGGGAAGGTCGGGACCCAGCGCCCGTCGCGCAGCTCGGTGTTCCAGCCGCAGTGATCCGAGTGCAGGTGCGTGCAGAACACGTAGTCGATGTCCGCGGGCGAGAGCCCCGCTTCTGCCAGGCGTACCAGCCAGCTGCGATCCTGCCGCAGGTGCCAGTCCGGCGTGTCCGGGTTCAGCTTGCCGCAGCCCACGCAGGTGTCGATCAAGATGCGGTGGTGGCGCGTGCGCACCAGATACGCCTGCACCGGCAGGATCATCCGCTGGGTGCCGGGCTCTATCGCGTCGGGCTCCAGCCAGTGGCGGTAGGGGGCGATCGCCTCCCGCGTGGCCTCGAGAAATACCTCATGAATCGGCGCATGCAGGCCCGAGGTGTCCAGCAACGTTTGGATCTGAATTTGCCCCAGCCACATGCCCGGGTCTGTTACCCCGGCCCTGGGAGACGCAGCAAGCAAATTGGCCTGGCTGCGCCTCCCGCCCAGAGGCTCAATCGAGCACGAAGATCACGTGCGCACCGAACTGCGTCCAGTCAAAGGCTGGGTTGCTCGAGTTGCCCGCGATCGTGTTGTAAGAGAGCTGCACGCCCACATCCATCATCGGCAGCACCGTGAGATCCAGCGCCGCGCCCACGTCCGTGGCGATGTTCGTCCGGCTGTCGCGATCGTCGCCGGGGCCCTCGTCCCACGTCAGGTGGCCCACGCCGATGTGCGCAAAGATCGACGGGCGAATGATCGTGAACAGACCCAGTCGCCCACCAGCCATACCACGGTAAACCGAAGGGTCGATGCCGCCGCCGAAGTCATGAAAGCCAGCGCTCAGCTCCGTCGTCAGCGCCAGCAGCCCGAGATCCATGCGTGGCCCAAAGTACAGGTCGACGCCGGCGCCGTTGTCGCCCTCATCCCCCAGGGTATCGTTGAAGCTCACGTCCACGCCGAGCGTGTTTTGCGCCTTTGCCGGCTCCGACCACGACAGGCCAGCCAGGGTGAGAGCGCCGACCGCTACCGCCACGGGCCAGTGAATGCGGCTGAAACCTCGACGACCGAACCGACTCGAAGTGAAGTCTTCCATGCCACAAAAGCAGTGCAGGTCTCATGCCACCCACCTCGCCGCCGGGTTTCTAGTCACATCACCAGCGTCGCATCAAACATCCATGATTTGGCGGGCCAGCAGCGCGCGGGGTCCGTGCGGGCCGTCGCGCAGGCGCCACGCCGTAGCGGATCGTCTCAGCAGATCGCGCTTTCCAACTCTGACATGCCTGTCAGAGTCCGCGCTCAGGCCGGAACCCGGCTCAGCTCCCCGGACGCTGGCGGCATGGACGACACCTCGCCGCGCGAGCCCATGCGCTGCGCGCGATACAGGCGCGCATACAGCCCGTCGCGGCGCAGCAGCTCCGTGTGGCTGCCGATCTCCTGGATGCGGCCGTGATCGAGCACGATGATGCGGTTGGCGGCCAGGATGGTGGACAGCCGGTGCGCGATCACGATGCTGGTGCGGTTCTTCATCAGCTCCGCCAGCGAGCGCTGGATCAGCTGCTCGGACTCGCTGTCCAGGGCGCTCGTGGCCTCATCCAGGATCAACACGCGCGGGTCGGCCAGGAACACCCGCGCCAGCGCCAGCCGCTGCTTCTGCCCGCCCGAGAGCTTGGCGCCGCGCTCGCCGATCAGGGTGTCGTAGCCGTCTGCCAGCTGCTCGATGAACTCCGCGGCGTGGGCGGAGCGGGCCGCGCGCGCCACCTCTTCGCGGCTGGCGCGCGGGCGCCCGTACAGGATGTTGTCCAGCACGCTGCCCGAAAATAGCAGGTTCTCCTGCGCCACGATGCCGATCTGCCCGCGCAGCTCGCGCACGCGCAGCTGGCGCAGATCCACCCCGTCCAGGAGCACGCGGCCGCGCTCGGGGTCGTAGAAGCGCGGCACCAGCTGGGCAAAGCTGCTCTTGCCGGCACCGCTCGGGCCCACCAGGGCCACCATCTCGCCGGGCCGGATGTCGACGTTCACGTCGTGCAACACCGGCTCGCCCGGCTTGTAGCCAAAGTCCACGTGCTCCAGCGTGACCCGCCCCTGCACCTGCCGCACGGGCAGGGCGCCGGGCGCGTCCGCCACGTCCGGCTCCAGGTCAAAGACCTCGAAGATGCGGTCGATGGCGGCCAGCGAGTTGTGCAGCACGGTGTTCATCTCGCTGATGCGGTTGATCGGGAAATACAGCTCGCGCACCAGCAGGATGAAGGCCACCACCGTGCCGACGCTGATGGTGCCCTGCATCAGCCGGTGCCCGCCGTACCAGACCAGCCCCAGGGTGGCCATCTGGGTCAGCCACTGCACCACCGCGTTGGACAGGTTGGTGATGTGGGCGTTGCTCAGGATCAGGTCTAGCAGGCGCCGCGAGCGCTGGAAGAAGGAGAGGTTCTCGCGCCGCTCCGCCGTGAAGCTCTTGACCAGCTGATAGCCCGCCACGCGCTCCTGCACGTCCCCGGAGAAGGCCTCCATCGCCTCCTGCACCTGCAGCGAGGTGCTCTTCGAGCGGCGCCCGAACCAGCGCATCGACGTCAAGTAGAACGGAAACACCGCCAGCGCCGCCAGGGCCAGCGGCACGTCCATCGACGCGAGCACGTACACGTAGACCGCGCAGGTGACCAGATCCATCCAGATGTTGGTCATGGCGCTGCCCACGAAGTTCTGCGCCAGCGCGATGTCCGCCGTCAGGCGCGAGACGATGCCGCCCGACTGGTTCTCCTGAAAGAACTTGTGACTCAGCCGGTGGATGTGGCGATACAGATCCGAGCGCAGATCCATCATCACCCGATGGCCTGCCAGCTGCGCCCACTGGCTGCGGTAATACAGCGCCACGGCCCACACGCCGTACACGCCGATCAAGGTCAGCATCAGCAGATCAAAGGCGCCCCAGGGCGTGGTCCAGAAGGGGCCCAGCTGCGCGCCGAACCAGCTCAGGTAGCGGTCGAGCGAGCGCGCGATCACGTCCTGCGGCGCCGGTGCAGCGCTGCCCTGCGCCGGCACCAGGCGGTCCGTCAGGAAGCGGAACGACAGCGCCATCGTGGACGGCAGCACGAACTTCAGCATCCCCGCGCCCGTCGCGCGCGCGATGAGCCCATAGTAGGGCCACACGTAGCGCAGGAAGCGCCGCAGGGAGCTCGGTCGCTGATGAGCCGCAGCGGGGGCGCCGGAAGAAGCCGAAGCGGTGGAATCGGCGGAAGCAGGAGAAGCGGCGGGAGCCAGCTGCGCAGAGGGAGGAGACATGAAACAGCGGCCTCGCGCACTTTGGCGTGCACCTGGAGGCACGCAAGCTATACGCGCAATTTCGAGGTGAAACGCATCCCCCGGCGAGCCTGCGGCGGAATGGCCACCAGGCCGGCGCACGCGCGTAAGTCTGGGTACAGCTCGCGCCCGCACGTGCCAGCCTGAAACAGTGCCAGCTCGCTTCACGAGCCCCGCTCGCCCGCAGCTGTGCGCAGGCGTGCGAGCATCGTGCGCGGCGCGCCGCCGGGGGGCATTCAAGCGCGAACCTGCGTGGACGTTCTCTCGTGCAGGCAGGGCTCGCCACGTGCGGCGCGCCTTGCCGCGCAGACCTGGTCGCTTCTGCGCGCAGCGAAATACTTCCGACCCAGGAGCCTGGCTCGCTCGGCATGACTACTCGTTCCCACCTGTGTACTGCGTTGTTGCTGCTCGGCGCGCTCGCGAGCGCTGCCTGTGGGTCCTCCACCGCTCAGGCGCCAGCAGCGGTTGCACCCGCGCCCGAGCCCGAGAGGTCCGCCTGGCCCGAGCCCGCCCCTGCACCGCAGTCGTCGGATGACATGGTCGTGCATGCAGAGCTGCTGAGCTCCGCGCAGGCGGTGGAGCCCGCGGGCAAGTTCTTGCTCGCCGTGCGCTTCCAGATCCCGGAGCAGTATCGCATCAGCTGGATCAATCCAGGCGACGTGGGCAAGACCACGCGCATCTCGTTCCAGGTGCCCGAGGGCTTCAGCGTGGGCCCCTTGCAGTTCCCGGCGCCGCAGCGCTTCAATCTGCCCGGCAAGCTGGTGAGCTACGGCTACGAGCGCGAGACGGCGGTGTTCGCGGAGGTGACCGCGCCGGAGAAGCTGCCGGCGGGGCAGGTGCTGCGCTTCGACGTGAAGGCGGAGTGGCTGGCGTGCAAGGACGAGTGCGCCAATGAGGAGCTGGGCGCCTGGTTCGAGCTGGTCTCGCAGCGCCGCGCTCCCGAGCCCGAGCTGCCGCCCGAGCTGGCCGCGTACTACGAGGCCATCCCGCGCGCCTTCGCGGAGCTGCCCGAGGCCAAAGCCGACTGGAAGGTCACGCGCGGCAAGCCCAAGCTCACCTTGAGCGCGGCCGATGTGAAGTGGCTGGATTTCATCCCCGGCGATCCCGAGCTGCCGCGCCTGCTCGGCGTCGATCACGAGGGCCGTAACTTGCACGTGAAGTTCGCCAAGGCCGCCACCTCGGGCCAGCTGCGCGGCCTCGCCGTGGGCGAGATCGAGGGCAAGCTCGCGTCGTTCGACGTGGACGTGCCCTGGCCCGCGCAGTGAGCAGCTGAGCTTCAGGGCCCGAAGTAGCTCGCGGCGCCGCCCGGCGGCTCCAGTATGCCCCCGCTCTCCTCCCAGGGCGCGAGCGCGCTGACCGGCTCTGTCTCATCGATCTCGATCTGGCACGCGCTCGCGAGCGCAACGCTGGCCATCAGCCAGCAGAGGCTGAGTCTCGGCATGCGCAGGCTGAGCCGCTGCAGGATCGAGCTCGGGGCTGGGCGCAGCCACGGGCGCCACGGGCGCCGCTGCAGCGGGCGCAGGCGCCGGCAGCAAGTCCTCGATCTGACGCCGGGTCAGGTTTCCCGCGAGCAGCGCCGCGTCACGCACCAGCGTCGCAGGATCCGCAGGCGCTGCCACCACGCGCGTCACCGCCTGTCCGCCGCTGTCCCAGGTGACCGCCAGCTCGCCCGCCTCGCGCCGATACGCAAACGTCAGCACCCCCGCGGTGACGTGCGGGCGCGGAGCATGCTCCAGCACCACCTCTGAGCTGAGCTCTGCCTCGAGCAGGGTGCGCAGCCGCTCGCCGTCCAGAGGGTCGCCGCGCAGCGCCAGCACCACCGCACCGCGCGCCTCTTCCGCTGCTCCGTTCGCAGGGTCCGCAGCCTGCGCTGCCGCGCTGGCAGAGCTGCTGATCCAGAGCGAGACGAGCGCGCTCGCCAAACAGCGCCGGCAGATCGAGGAGACCAACATCGCTGTCTGATTGTTGCCGCTCCGCGGGCGACTGTTACGCGCGCCTGAAATTCGGCCGCTAAACCGAGGCTGCCGCGTGGCGCTGACGGCAGCCCCGAGAGTCAGCGGACCACGATGAAACACGCTCGGCCGCTCACCCGAGCAGAGGATTGCAGGCGGTTGCTAATGATAACCATTGTCGATACTATTCCGGCGGCCGTTTCATGATATCGGGAGCCCCCTGCTTCTGAAGCCGAGTAAAGAGCTCGGTCGAACGCCGTGCCGCGAGGAGCCGAATGAACGCCGTCGAAGCCATCAAGCATTTGTTTCTGGAGTTTGGTTCGATCTGGGTGCTCTGGCTGTTGTTCGCGCTGTCTGCGATCAGCCTCGCGGTCTGCGTGGAGCGCTGGTTCTTCTATCGCCAGAAGAGTCAGGGCGTGCGGGAGCTGGCGTCCGCGCTCGATGGCCATCTCTCGCGTGGCGCATGGGATGAGGCGCTGAAGGTGCTGGGCAGCGCGCCTTCCGTCAGCGCGGCGGTGGCGCGCGCCGGTCTCAACCTCGCCGGGCGCGGACCGGAGGCGGCGGATCGCGGCATGCAGAGCGCGATGGGGCTCGAGCGCAAGGCGCTGGAAGCGCGGCTCGCTTACCTCGGCACCCTCGGCAACAACGCTCCCTTCGTCGGCCTGTTCGGCACGGTGATCGGCATCATCATGGCCTTCGAGGAGCTGGGCCGCAGCACGGCTGCCACCGGCGCCGCGGGCGCCAGCCAGGTCGCCTCCGCCGCGGTGATGGCCGCCATCGCCGAGGCGCTGGTGGCCACGGCAGTGGGCATCTTCGTGGCGCTGCCCGCGGTGGCCGCGTACAACTACTTCCAGCGCCGCAGCACCTTGCTGCTGGATGACGCCGAGGCGCTCGCCAACCTAGTGCTGGCGTACCTCACGCCCGCGCCCCGCTCCAGCCGCTCGCCGGACGCGCGCACGCGCAGCACCGACCCGATGAGTGACGGCGCGCGTTCGTCCAAGAACGGCGAGGGCGCTCGTAATCCGCACGCGGTCGCGATGCTGGGCGATCCCGAGGTGGCCTGATGGCGAGCTCCGGTCTGCGCCGCGGGGGGATGATCGAGGGCATCAACGTGACGCCCCTGGTCGACATCGTGCTGGTGCTGCTGATCATCATCATCGTCACGGCCAAGCTGGTGGTGGCGCCGGCGGTGCCGCTGGACTTGCCCAAGGCCAGCAAGAGTGAAGAGCTGCAGACCATCTTCTCCGTGGCCGTGCCCGTCAGCGGCTCGCTCCAGCTGGACGGCGCGCCCATCGCCGATGACGAGCTCGGCGCGAAGGCAAAGGCCGCGCTGGCGCGGGATCCGGAGCTGCGTGCCGTGATCCAGGCCGACAAAGACGTGAGCCACGGCAGGGTCATGGCCGTGCTCGACGTGCTGAAGGTGGCGGGCCTCTCGCGCGTGGCCTTCGGCGCCACTCCTGGGGTGCCGGAGCTCAGCCCGGCGCCCGCAGCCGCAGCGTCTCCGCCCGTCGCGGCGCCCGTGCCCGCAGCCGCAGTGCCCGCAGCCGCAGTGCCC